>JALQSY010000085.1 GCA_023264215.1 Candidatus Nanopelagicales bacterium | reverse complement strand
GGCCTCGTCGTCGCAGCGGATGTACGCCGTCGCGATGCCCACGCGCACGGTGCCGTGGCGTCGAGCGGCGTCGTCGATGAGGTAGGTGAGGGGCTGCGGCACCGGGGTCAGCGAGATGCGTGCGAGGAGTTCGTGCAGCGCTGCGGCGTCGCGTCCCGCATCGAGTGCACGGCGCACCGAGTCGGCACTGAATCGGTACACGACCGCGCCTCCGGTGCTCTCCACATCGGCCATGAGGCGCAGGTCCCGTGCGAGGTCCGGTATCAGGGGGCCGGGAGCGACCGCCGTGAGATCGGCCTGGAGCAGCACGTGGTCCAGCGGCGGGGGCATCGCCTCCGCGGCGAGCGCCACGGCGTCGTCGGAATCCGCTGCCGCGCTCGCGCCCATCCGCGACAGCGCCCCGCCGCCGGTGAAGCCGAGGATCTCGAGCTCCTCGAGGATCGCGCGTGCGTGCGCGTCTCGGTCAGGCGTGGACTGCCGGGGTGCGCGGACGTGGAGGGCGTCGATCACCGCATCGGGGTCAGTCGGTGCCTCGCCGGCGGGAAGCTCGTCGAGGATGGCGACGACCTGCTCGCGCAGGAGCGGCTGTCCGCGTTGCTCGACATCCTCCGAGAGCGCATTGGCGGTGGCGCCCACCTGCGACGGCGCGCGCGTCGAGGTCCACCATGCACGCGCGAGCTGGAGCCACTGCTCGGGCAGGGGTCGGTCATGCCAGTCGTCGTACGCCGGAGTGGGTCGCCACAGGTCGTCGTCATCGCGGGCGACCAGCCCTGCGGCGTAGGCGGCCTCGATCCACAGGGCGGCGGTGCGATCGTCGGAGTCGACGACGCGCGCGGTCGCGGCCAGATCGCGGACCCCTAGGCCTCCCTTGCGCAGGACGGGAGGTGCGTCGTCACCGGCCCAGCCTTCCGCGAT
This sequence comes from Candidatus Nanopelagicales bacterium, assembly GCA_023264215.1. Next base: position 6,381 of record JALQSY010000085.1, on the reverse strand, counting down.
CGTCGTCACGCCCATCACGGTGGCCAGGGCGTGCTGGCCGGCGGTCCGATCGACCAATCCGGCGTCGCGGGCGACGCTCGCCATCGGCGGCGGGGGCCACTGCACCAGTCGTGACGTGTCGCTGTCGAGCGACTCCTTCGCGGTCCGCACGAGCCGGAGAGCATCATCGGACCCCCAGACGAGGGCGATGGCGCGCAGGTGATCCAGGGCACGCTCGGCCTGCTCGCGCTGGTCAGCGGGGAATGACGCGATGATCGATGCGCGCGTGCACGGCTCCGCAGCGGCGTTGATCGTGCGAGCGAGCGCCAGGGCCAGGCCGTCGAGCCGATCGAGCGCCCTCGACGTGGAGATGGCCGCCCCCGCGCGCGCGGCCAGGGCCGTCATGTCGGCCGGGACGGGATGCAGCAGATCCGGGCGACCGGCGAGCAGTCGCGCGAGATCATCGTCGGAGCGACCACGGAGGTCGTCGGCCAGACTGCGCACCGGATGACGCTACCCCTAGGCTCGCGGGGTGCGTTCCGTGGGATTCGACCTCGACATGACGCTGGTGGATTCCGCCGACGGGATCGTGCTCTCGGTCCAGCACGTGATCGCGCAGTACGGCATCGAGGCTGACGGCGACGAGATCCGCTCGACAATCGGGCTGCCGCTGGACCACGTCTTCCCGCGCTGGCTGCCCGACGAGCCCTACGACGTGCTCCTGGCGGCGTACCGCGCGCACTATCGCGAGCACGGCATCCCGCTCACGCGGCCCATGCCCGGCGCCCGGGATGCCATCACGGCAGTGCGCGAGCACGGCGATCGCGTGCTGGTGGTCACCGCGAAGTACGGCGCGGTGGCGAGCCTGGCCCTGGAGGCCGCTGGCCTCGACGCGGACGAGATCGTCGGCGACCTCTTCGCGGAGGGCAAGGGGACGGCGCTGCGCGAGCACGCCGCATGGGCGTACGTGGGCGATCACCCCGGGGATGTACGCGCGGCTCGCTCGGCGGGCGTCGTCTCCGTCGTCGTGCCGAGTGGCCCGACGAGCCTGGACGAGCTCCATGCCGCCGGACCCGACCACGTGCTGCCCGACCTCACGCACCTGCCACTGTGGCTTGAGCAGCGGCGGTCCGTCACGGCAGGCTGATGGCTAGCGTCGGCGGGAGCGGGCGGACACCGCGAGGCCCAGGATCACCAGTGCCAGGCCGATCCCGGTGATCATCGACAGGAACCACCACGCCGAAGGCAGCTCGAGACCGGGGACGACCAGGGGCAGCAGGGCGATCAGCGTGCAGACCAGGCCGATGACGGTCACGACCGCGCCGATGCGCAGGATCCGGTCGCCGGGCGCGCGCGTGGAGGCCATGTCGCCACCCTAGGGGCGCGCGGACGCCCGCACCCGTCTAGCCTTGACTCAGGCGCTCGACCGGGTGCCCGCCGCGAGAAGGGGATGCCATGCCGACCGGCAAGGTCAGGTGGTACGACGTCGACAAGGGCTTCGGCTTCCTCGCCACCGATGATGGCGAGGACGTCTTCGTCCACGCCTCCGCGCTGCCCGAGGGCACCGCGTCGCTGAAGCAGGGCGCCAAGGTCGAGTTCGGCATCGTCGACGGCAAGCGGGGCAAGCAGGCCCTCAGCGTGACCATCCTCGAGCAGCCCGCGTCGATCGTGAAGGCGGGCCGCAAGCCCGCGGAGGACGTCGCCGTCATCCTTGAGGACCTCATCAAGCTCATGGACAGCGCGTCCAACCAGTTGCGGCGCGGGCGCTACCCCAGCGACGACCACTGTCGCAAGCTCGCCGCCGTCATGCGGGCCGTTGCCGACGACTTCGACGTCTGAGTTCGTGATGCGCCTACGTCGATCCACCCTTGCCGTGTCGCTTGCCATCGTGGGGGCGTTCGCCCTCGGTGCCTGCGAGAAGCCCGGGCCCGGGGTCACGGTGGTGTCCGGTCCCACCTCCGCCTGGCGCACCGCCCTGTGCTGGTCCTTCGACGGCGAGCCGCTGAGCGCGGAGACCTGCGCCCAGGACGTGGTCACGGAGGCGCTCGACGGCGCCGACGTCGCCTCGATCCCGGTCATTCCTGGGCAGGTCATCGGCATCAGCGTCGACCCGGTCGTGGCCGATGCCGGCTGGTACCCCGTCATCGGGTCCCAGCGCCTCACCCAGCGGCCGATCACCTCGACCTACTACCGCTTCACCTACCCCGATCTGCAGGAGGTGCCGGTCGATGGCGTCTCGCTGCAGGTGGTCGCGGGCAGCGAGGGCACGCTGGGCCTGTGGGTCTTCCAGCTCATCCCTGCTCCGGGGGTGGAGTAGTCATGCCCGACAGCGTGCTGGCCAAGGCCGTCGACCTCGCCCGCGAGGCCGCGGAGCAGGAAGCGCCGTGGGGCACGGTCGGCGATCACGTGGGCGTGGAGTACGACGACGAGCGCGTCGCGACGCACTACTTCGCCTGCCTCGACCCGGCGTACGTCGGGTGGCGCTGGGCCGCGACGGTGGCGCGCGCTCCCCGCGCGAAGTCCGCGACGATCGACGAAGTCGTGCTGCTCCCCGGGCCCGATGCACTCGTCGCTCCCGCGTGGGTCCCGTGGGCCGAGCGGGTCCGACCCGGCGACCTCGCCGTCGGCACGGTGTGGCCCACCCCCGCGGACGACGCCCGGCTGACGGCGGGCCTGACCGGTCTGGACGAGCTCGACGGCGCTGCCGACCGCAGCCCGGTACATCCCAGCCAGTGGGAGATCGGGCTGGGCCGGGTGCGCGTGCTCTCCGCCGACGGTCGCGACGAGGCTGCCCGGCGCTGGTGGTCAGGTGATCGAGGACCCGAGGCACCGATGGCGCGGGCGGTGTCGCTGACCTGCTCGACATGCGGCTTCCTGCTGCCGATCGGCGGCCCCCTCGGCCAGGCATTCGGGGTGTGCGCACAGCAGATGTCGCCCGCGGACGGGTGCGTCGTCTCGCTGGCCTTCGGCTGAGGTGCCCACTCGGAGATCGAGCCCACCGAGCGCGAGCCGGTCTCGGCCCCTGTGCAGGATTTCGTCGGCTTCGATGCCCTCGACCTCGAGCAGGTCGAGGTCGGTGAGGAGGCCGAGGTCGTCGAGGTGGACGCCGTCGAGGTGGCAGATGCCGACGACAGCGAGGTCGAGGCCATCGACCTCCTCGAGGCCGATCAGGACTGACGCGCGCGCCGTCGCCAGCGTCGACCGAGCACCAGGGCGAGGCCGGGGATACCCAGCAGTGCGCCGATCGCGCAGACCAGGGTCCACCGGTCGGAGTCAACGCCCCAGGATCCGCCCCACAGCAGCACGGCGACCAGCGCGATGACCCACAGGACCGTTCCTATCGCGATCGCGGCAACCCCATCGTCATCGCGACTGCGCAGGGCCGGGTCCGCCTCGATCTGCTCGAGGGTCAGTCGCGATTCCACGTGATGAGGCTAGCGGTTCGTGGCCGCGCGGGCCCGCTGCCTAGAGTGGGGTGATGGACCACCGGGTGCGGCGCCTCGTGACCGTGGGCGTGCTGGTCCTGCTCGTCGGGGCGGTCGTCGTAGCCGCCCTCACGCGCTGATCGCTGCACGACAGTTGGCCGCGGTTTCGGCCGCGAGAACGCGGCCTCGCGTCGCCTAGCGGGGAGGGTCCTCCGGCACACGCTTCCACAGGAGCAGAGCGAAACTAGCCCCGAAAAACACGAGCATCAGCGCGAAGGCGTTGTGGACCCCCCAGGAGTCGGCTAGGGCGGCGAGCGCGAAGGGTGCGACGCCGCTCATGATCCCGATCCCGGCGCTCGTCCACCCGGCTGCTCGATCGGGCTGGCCGGCTGACGCGCGCATTGCCCGGCCGATGCCCAGTGGGAAGTGCATGCCGATGCCGACGCCGATGAGCACCAGGCCGATGATGAGCGGCACCGCTCCGGTGACCAGCCACGTGTAGGCGAATGCTGCGGCGGCGAAGAGGATCGAGCCGCCGAAGACGAGTTCGGACGACACCCGCTCGACCAGGCGCGACCCGACCAGGCGGCCGATGATCATGCCCACGACGATGGCCGCGATGGTGGTCGATGCCGAGCCCGCCTCGAGCCCCCCTCGCTCGCGGAGCAGGTCCGGCCCCCACTGCAGCAGCGTGATCTCGACGCTGGTCAGCAGGATGAGCGTGATCACCGCCCACCAGACCAGGCCGGGAAGTCGCGGGGCATCGCCGCGCGACTCGATCTCGGTACCGACGTCGAACGGTCGCAGGGTGCGTCCGCGCAGCAGCTCGAGGACGAGGGCTACGAGCGCTTCGTGAAGGCCGGTTCCCCGGCGTGACCTTGGACACCGCCCGCGCGGACGACGTCGACGCCAGCCCCCTCGACGTCGCCTCGATCCGCGCGGATTTCCCGATCCTGCACCGCTCCGTGCGCGGTGGAGGCAGGCTCGTGTACCTCGACTCCGCTGCCACCACGCAGAAGCCCGTGGCCGTGCTGGATGCCGAGCGCGACTACTACCTGTCCAGCAACGCGGCGGTCCATCGCGGAGCCCATCAGCTCGCCGAGGAGGCCACCGAGGCCTACGAGGGCGCGCGCGCGACCATCGCCGGCTTCGTCGGGGCCAGGGCTGACGACCTGGTCTTCACGCGCAACGCGACGGAGTCGCTCAATCTGGTGGCCTACGCCTTCAGCAATGCGACGGCGAAGGCGGCTCGGCACGCGGCGCTGCCGGAGGGTTCGGACCGCTTCGTGCTGCGCGAGGGGGACGAGATCCTCGTCACGGAGATGGAGCATCACGCCAATCTCATCCCGTGGCAGGAAGTGTGCGCCAAGACAGGTGCCGTGCTGCGCTGGATCCCGCTCACGCCGCAAGGTCGGCTCGATCTGGCCGACCTGGATGGCCTCGTCACGCCGCGAACGCGCGTCATCTCCTTCACCAGGCAGTCCAACCTGCTGGGCACGATCAACCCGATCGAGCCGATCCTTCACGCCGCGCGCAGCGTCGGCGCCATCACCGTGCTCGATGCCTGCCAGTCCGTCCCCCATATGCCGACGGACGTCGCGTCGCTCGGCGTGGACTTCGTCGCATGGAGCGGTCACAAGATGCTCGGTCCCACCGGCATCGGGTGCCTGTGGGGCCGGTCGGAGATGCTCGCGTCGATGCCACCGTTCATCACCGGGGGTTCGATGATCGAGACGGTCACGATGGACTCCTCGACGTTCGCCGAGCCGCCCAAGCGCTTCGAGGCCGGAGTGCCGATGGTGGCGCAGGCCGTGGGTCTCGCGGCGGCGTGCGAATACCTCGATGCGCTCGGCATGGACCGCATCGCGGCCCACGAGACAGCGCTCACGGCCCGTGCCCTGCACGCCATGAGCGAGATCGACGGGATTCGCGTGGTCGGGCCGACGGATACGCGGGAGCGGGGAAGCGCGATCTCCTTCGAGGTCGACGGCGTCCATCCGCATGACGTGGGCCAGGTGCTCGACAGCAAGGGGATCGCCGTGCGCGTCGGTCACCACTGCGCATGGCCGGGTTGCCGGGCGATGGGCGTGCCCGCCACGACACGCATGTCTCCCTACCTCTACAACGGCACGGACGACATCGATGCGTTCGTCGAGTCGCTGTCCGATGTCAGGCGCGTCTTCGGGACCGGATGATGGAAGACCTGTACCAGGAGATCATCCTCGACCACTATCGCAATCCGGTGGGCAAAGGCCTGCGCGAACCCTTCGAGGCCGAGGTGCATCACGTCAACCCCACGTGCGGGGACGAGATCGACCTGCGGGTGCATCTCGAGGACGTCGATGGCGTCACCCGCGTGGCTGACGTCTCCTACGCAGGCCAGGGGTGCTCGATCTCGCAGGCATCGGCGAGCGTGATGTACGAGAGCCTCGCCGGCAAGACGGTCGACGAGGCGATGGCATCCCTGGACCGCTTCCAGCAGATGGTGCAGTCCAAGGGCGCGGACCCCGGCGACGAGGAGGCCATGGGCGATGCCGTGGCGTTCGCCGGCGTGGCGAAGTACCCGGCCCGGGTGAAGTGCGCCCTGCTGCCATGGATGGCGTGGAAGGACGCGGTCGTGAGGGCAACAGAAGGAGGAGCGGATGGCTGACCAGGCTGTGGCCGATGACGTGTGGGAGGCGATGAAGGATGTCGTCGACCCCGAGCTCGGGATCAACGTGGTCGATCTCGGCCTGGTGTACGACGTCCATGTCGAAGAGGGCAATGTGGCGACCCTCGACATGACCCTGACGTCGGCAGCGTGCCCGCTCACGGACGTGATCGAGGATCAGACCAGGGCTGCGCTGGATGGGCTGGTGGACAACTTCACCATCAACTGGGTGTGGATGCCGCCATGGGGACCGGACAAGATCACCGACGACGGGCGGGAGATGCTGCGCGCCCTCGGCTTCAACGTCTAGGGGTACGCTCACCGGGC
>JALQSY010000084.1 GCA_023264215.1 Candidatus Nanopelagicales bacterium | reverse complement strand
GTCTATGGCCGGTCGACGACCTCGCGGCGGCGCAGGCGGTCGCCGACGAGGCTGCGCTGCGCCTGGACACCGCGCGGATCTTCGACGAGGTGCGCGATCTGGCCACCCTCGAGGAGCGCAGGCGACTGGCCCGCGAGATCCACGACGGGATCGCGCAGGAGGTCGCCGGTCTCGGCTTCCTGGTCGACGACGCGCTCGCGACGCCCGCGGACCCGCAGACGCACGAGTCGTTGCAGCGGATCCGCGACGAGCTGACCCGCATCGTGACCGAGTTGCGCCTGTCGATCTTCGACCTGCGCACCGAGGTCGGCGCGGGCATCGGGGATGCTCTCTCATCTCACGTCCGGGCCGTCGGGGCCGAGGCGGGCCTGACGGTCCATCTCGTCCTCGACGAGGACCCGACTCGCCTGCCGCCGGGAGTCGCTCCCGAGATCCTGCGCATCGCGCAGGAGGCCGTGGCCAACGCGCGCCGCCACGCGCACGCCCGCACCCTGTGGGTGACCTACCGCGTGACGGAGGGCAACGCCTTCCTGCGCGTGGCGGACGATGGCCAGGGCATGACCGACGGCCGCGCCCGACCGGACAGCTTCGGGATGCAGATCATGCGGGAGCGCGCCGCCCGCATCGGAGCCAGCTTCACGGTCAAGCGCCGCAGCCCTCAGGGCACTGTGGTGGAGTTATCCCTGCAGGCGCCGGGGACCCCCGGGCGACCGGAGGGGATCACGCGATGACGATCACCGTGCTCCTGGTCGACGACCACGAGCTCATCCGCGAGGGGCTGCGGCGTGCCCTGGAGCGCGAGGCGGACGTCGAGGTGGTGGCAGAGGCCGCCAGCGTGGCGGAGGGCATCGCGATGGGCCGCAAGGATGACCCGACAGTCGCGATCGTCGACCTGCGCCTGCCCGACGGCAGCGGGCTCGAGGTCGTGCGAGCCTTGCGCGAGCAGTCCGCCGACATGGGCATCGTGGTGCTCACGATGTACGCCGGGGACAACCAGCTCTTCGACGCCCTCGATGCCGGGGCCAGCGCCTTCGTCCCGAAGAGCGCACCGGCGGAGGAGATCGTCGCCGCGGCACGCCACGCTGCTAGTTCGCCGCGATCCTTCACCTCCGCGGACCTCGCGGACGCGATGAAGCGCCGTAGCTCACCCCAGGGACCGCAGCTGTCGCCGCGCGAGCGCGAGGTGCTCCAACTCCTCGCCGACGGCATGGGCGTCTCGCAGATCTCGCGACAGCTCTTCATCTCCGATTCCACGACGAAGACGCACATCTCCAAGCTCTACGACAAGCTCGGCGCGGGGAATCGAGCCCAGGCACTCATGACCGCGCTGCGACTCGGCCTGCTCACCACACCCGACGACGCTCCGTGAGCCAACTGCGCGGCAGCGTCGTCGCCCTGCTCGTGGCGTGGGCGCTGACTCGCGCCCTGCTCATCGGCACCCTCACCGGGCTGGTCCCCTATCCCGACGGGCCTTCGATCCTCAACGACGTCAAGCTCTACGCCGAGTGGTCCGACCTGCTGGTCACCGGCCGCTTCCCCATCGGCGATGACATGTGGCAGTACCCGCCGGGGGCGGGCATCGTCTTCGCGATCGCCGCCCTCCTGGGCTCCAATCCGGTCGCGGCGTTCGCCCTCATCGCCCTCGTGTGCGATCTGGCCACGCTCGCGGTCCTGGTCATCGCCGGCCGTCGTCGCAGCGTGGGCATCGATGCCGCATGGGCCTGGGTGATCGGTGCGGTCCTGGTCGGCCCGGTGTGGCTTGCCCGATTCGACGTCGTGCCCACCCTCGCCGCGGTCGTCGCGCTCGTACTCGTGACCCGTCCGATCCTCAGCGGTGCGGCAGCCGCCGCGGGCACGCTGCTCAAGGTGTGGCCCGGCATCATGCTCATCGCGCTGCCGCGACGAGCCCTTCCGGGCGGCATCCTCGGCTTCGTCGTCATGACCGCGGCCATCCTCGTCGCCGTGACCCTCTGGTCCACCGGGGGCGTGTCATTCCTCGGCGAGCAGGGCGCGCGCGGGCTGCAGGTCGAGTCGGTCGGTGCGCTGCCGTTCATGGTGTGGAACGTCTTCGCCGAGGTGCCCACGGAGTTCCGCTTCGGCGCAATGGAGGTCGACGTACCCGTCACGATCCCGCTCGGCCTGGCCATCACCCTCAGCGGCTTCGCGATCCTGGGAATCCTCGGCGTACTCCGTCTCATGGGTCGACTCGAGACGAGCGCCCCGGCCGATGTCGCCCTCGTCGCGCTGCTCGTGAGCATCGTCACCAGCCGGGTCCTGTCACCGCAGTACGACGTGTGGATCGTCGGCGTTGCGGCCGCGACACTGCTCGACCCTCGAAGCCGGATGCGCACCGTGCTGTGGCTGCTCGCTGTCACGCTCCTGGTCACCCAGGTCGTGTACCCGTTCGCCTACGGCAGCTTCCTCAACGGCGACTGGTGGGCGGTGCTGCTGCAGGTCGTGCGCATCGCCTTCCTCCTCGCCGCCACCGGCGTCGGGCTGTGGGTGATCCTGCGCGCAGCGCTCACGCGGTCGGGAGCCATTCCCGGGCCGTTGCATCCATCGACTCCATGAGGCTCAGCGCGCCACGCACGAGCGGCACCTCATGTGTGCGCAGCAGCGACGCTCCGCCGAGATAGGCCAGGACAGCGAATACCCCCTCTGCCGCTCGGTACTCCTCTTCAAACACAGCGAACCCATGTCCGAGGGTCTGACACAGCGGGAGCCCGAGCACGGCGAGACGCTGCGATTGGAGCAGGACGCGGGTCTGGTAGCGCAGCCGAAGCATCGGGTTGGTGAGGTTGGCGTAATAGAAGCCCATACCGGGATCGAGGACGATATTCGTCACGCCGTGCCGGGCGGCGAGTTCGACGCGCTCGTGGAAGTAGTCGATCAATCGCGGGATCGGATCGGCCTCCACGACAGCATCCCCGTGAGCGCGGGAATCCGATCCCGCCGTGTAACACAGCACCACGGTCGCTCGATACTCGGACGCAACGTCGTACAGTTCACGTTCTCTCGCCTGGCCGGTCATGTTGAGAACCACCGCTCCCTCGGCGAGGCACGGTGCAGCCACATCGGGGTCATAGGTCTCGATTGAGACGGCAATGCCCTCCTCCGCACACGTGGCGACTACCGGCAGCAGCCGACGGACCTGGTCGGCGGGGCTGACGCGGGCAGCTCCCGCGTTGGTGCTCTCAGCGCCGAGATCGACCACCGCCGCTCCCTGCGCCCACGCGATACGCGCCAGGCGCATGGCGGCGTCATGGTTGCGTGCGACCGAATGCTGATACGTCGAGTCGGGCGAGAGGTTGACCACGCCCATAATCGCCGCGGCGGTGTAGCGCACGCTGCCGATCCGGAACTCCGGTCGCTCGCGTGTCGCGACCTCGGGATAGGCCGTCATGAGCTCGGCGAGATCCGTCATGCGGATCATGGACCCTCCTGCGGACTGCGATGTGTCTACAGCCTGTCGCCGAGTGCCGACCTTTGCGTGACATGCAGTCGCTGGAGCGGCGTCGGATGGGTGAACACCAGGGCATAGCGCCACGAGGGCGGCTCCAGCGTCGAGCGGTTCGTCGTCGCGAGGCGCACGATGAGGTCGCGGTAGGCCTGCGGGTCACCGACGAGCGCGAGGGCCTCGCGATCCGCGCGCGACTCGAGCGGCCGGCTGATGGTCGCCCCGATCACGGTCCCCGCCAATGACGCGCCGAGCACGACCGCCACGACCAGCGGAACGGCGCTGGCGCGCGTGCGAAGGCGAGTCGACAGCACCAGGGCGCAGGCGAGCGCGACAGTCCCGATGACGCCGAGGGTGGCCAGGAGCGCCCCGAGCACGGCATCTCCCTCGCGGACATGGATGAGCTCATGGGCGATGAGCGCGTCGATCTCGGCGTCGCTCATCGTGGGCGCGACCGTGTCGTAGACGGTGACCGTCCGCGTCGGACCCCAGCCGGAGACATTGGCGTTGATCGCCGGCGAGGTGTCAGCGACCGAGATGACGCTCACGGCGCCGACGTCGACGCCCGCCCGGTCGGCGATCGCGAGCACCCGGGCGGTGAGTTGCGGGTCCGCGGTGGTGCCCTGGACGCGCTGGGCGAAGGGCAGGAGAGCGGTGACGACGAGCGTGACGAGCCCGGCGCCCAGGGCGACCGCGATCCAGCCGCGCCGCGGCCAGCGGCGCAGGGCGGCAAGGCCGACGGCGACCGCAAGAGCGCCCAGGGCGACGTAGACCGCGGACTCCCCCAACCAGCGCAGCCACCAGGCGGTCCATGGCTCGACCAGGAGGCCGGCGTCTCGGCGTACCTGGGCCAGCCATGCGGCGAAGGGCAGGGCGGCCAGGCGCGCCACGGCGAGTATCGCGGCGGCGACCAGCAGGTCGCGGACCATCGGGCGGGACGCGGGCCCGATGCGCGCGAATGCGCGGCGTAGCGGTGCGATCAACCAGATCGCCAGGGCCGCGACCGGTCCGGCGAGCCAGCCGAGCAGCCCCGGCAGCCATGCGGCATCGACGTAGGCGTTGATGGCGGCGACCTGATCAGCGGTGAAGTCCGGGAACGCGGGCAGGTCCAGTCGCGCCCAGGGCGCGACCGCGGCATCCCACGGGACCGCGGCAACGGCGACGACGACGAGCGCAGCGAAGGCGATCAGCGACGCAGTGAGGGCAGCGCGGGCCGGGGTCACCCGGCCATCATGCGACGCCTTCGCGGCCGGTGACCAGTCGTAGCGGCGGGACCAGCCCCGAGCCAGCGAGGACGGCGAAGGCGGCCTGCTCCTCGCCGCCGATGGCGCCCGGTGGGCCGAGCAGCACGCTCACGATGCAGTCGCCGCAAGCGGCTGGTCGGGCGAGGCAGCTGGCGCAGTCGATGGTCAGCTCGCCGCGCGGACCGTCGTCGGCAGCGGGCAAGTCGGTGCCGGGCAAGTCGGTCGCGGGCCGTTCATCGGCCCCTCGACGTAGGCGTCCTGTCGTCATGGGCACGACGGTAGGCGGGGGGTCCGACAGCCCCAGCCGCCCACCTCGTCTTGCTGCATGGGGTGCCGGCGATGGGCTACACGCCGCCCATGTCGTGCGGGGAGTCCCCCTCGTGGCCGGGCTCGGGACGCGCGATGACCTCGATCCGGTCCCCGTTGCCGCACCAGCGGCAGCTCACCTCGTCGATCTGCTCCTCGAGGACCTCCACGCCCTCCACCTCCGGCGCACCGGCGAGATCCACGTGCCAGAACTCCCGGGTGCGCGCCCTGCGCACGACGTCGAAGCGGGTGAGGTTGCCGCAGTGGCCGCACCGCCACCGGTGGCGCTCGTCAGGGATCGTGAGGGCCATGGCACGACCCTAGCCAATGCCGCCAGGATCACCAGATGTCACCGAAACGGTCGCTCGCGCAGGCATCTGTCACCGTTTGGGCAGCCCAAACAGTGACAGATCGACGACCGCACGAACGCGGCGTCACGTCGCCCAGGCGTGTCGCACGCCCGGAGTGTCGTACCCCGCGCCTAGCGTCGGGCGCATGCCGGTCGTCGAGCAGCAGCTCTCCCTCGACGACCTCGGCACGCCGCTGAGCGAGGTCACCTTCGTCGTGGTCGACCTCGAGACCACCGGCGGCAAGCCCGTCGACGCGGGCATCACCGAGATCGGCGCCGTCAAGGTCCGCGGCGGCGAGGTCATCGGCGAGTTCCAGACCCTGGTCGATCCGGGTACGTCGATCCCGCCGTTCATCGCAGCGCTCACCGGCATCACCGACCGCATGCTCATCGGCGCGCCCTCGGTGGCAGCGGCCACGGCGAGTTTCTGGGAGTTCGCGGCCGGAGCTGTGCTCGTCGCCCACAACGCGCCGTACGACATGTCATTCCTGCGGGGTGCGGGCGACAAGGCGGATCTGCCGTGGCCCGGACCGCGCGTTGTCGACACCGCGCGGATCGCACGGCGGGCCATCGCCCGCGACGAGGTGCGCAACTGCAAGCTCGAGACGCTGTCGCGGTTCTTCCACTCACCCACTCCCCCGTGCCACCGGGCGCTCGACGACGCGCGCGCCACGGTGACCGTGCTGCACGGACTCATGGAGCGCATGGGCCCGCTCGGCGTGCACTGCCTGGAGGACCTGCTCGCCTTCGGCGGCCGTACCACCCAGCAGCAGCGCGAGAAACGTCACCTGGGATCGGACCTGCCCGAAGCGCCGGGTGTCTACATCTTCCGCGACGCCCAGGGCCACGCGCTCTATGTCGGCACCTCGCGCAATATCCGCTCGCGCGTGCGCAACTATTTCACCGCATCGGAGCAGCGCCGGCGCATGTCCGAGATGGTTGGCCTCGCCCAGCGCGTGGACCCCATCGTGTGCGCGACCGATCTCGAGGCGCGCGTACGCGAGTTGCGCCTCATCGCCGACCATCGCCCGCCCTATAACCGCCGCTCGCGCAATCCCGAGCGCCAGGTCTGGGTCGCGCTCACTCGCGAGCCGCATCCGCGACTGGTGACGGTCAGCGCCGTACGCGAGAGCCACCTGGCCGCGATCGGCCCGTTCGGATCGCGCGGGAGCGCGACGCTCGCAGCCGAGGCCCTGCAGGAGGCGCTGCCGCTGCGCACGTGCACCGAGCGCCTGCCGCGTGGACCCAAGCGCACCGCGGGCTGCGTGCGCGGCCAACTCGGCCAGTGCGCGGCGCCGTGCGCGACGTCCGGCGATGCCGTGGAGTACGCCGCCGTCGCCGATCGCGCACTCGCCGCGATGTCCGGCGATGCCCGCGAGGTGATCAATGCACTGACCGACCGGATGGCGATGTACGCCGCCGATGGCCGCTTCGAGCAGGCACGATCGTGGCGCGATCGCCTGGAGTCCTACGTCCGGGCGAGCGTGCGGCGTCATCGCCTCGAGGCGCTCGCGAGAGTCGACGAGATCGTGGCAGCCGACCTCGTCGATGGGAGCTGGCAGATCCACGTCATCCGCCACGGCCGACTGGCCGCTGCCGGCGTCGCACCCCGCGGCACCGATCCGCGCCCCGTGGTCGATGCCCTCGTGGCGACAGCGGAGGTCATCGAACCGGGCTCGGCGCTCACCGAGGAGTCCGAGATCCTGTGGGGCTGGCTCACCAGCGGCACGACCCGCCTCGTGCGCACCTCATCGCCGCTCGCCTCGCCCGTACACGTCGGCGGCGCGCATGCGCTCGCGCTGCGCGAAGCGCGCGAGGCAGCGCAGACCGTCCGCTACACGGCCGACCGCCGCAATCTGCGACCCAGCGCGTAGTTCGGACGACCTGCCGGCCCGGCGAACTGCTGGCCCGAGCGTGAAAGTCCCGGTTATCGAGACTTATGGCCTCACGTAACCCTTGATAA
>JALQSY010000083.1 GCA_023264215.1 Candidatus Nanopelagicales bacterium | reverse complement strand
CGAGCGGCACGTCATCGAAGCGGAGCCCGTACCCCTCACGGTGCCGGCGGTCTACGTGCCACGGGACATCCCCGCGCCGGTCTACGCCCCGGCCACGGCGGACGCGCTGGCGGCCATCGCCACGCTGCGAGAGGCACGGGCGCGGCTGCGGGTGTCGGAGGCCGAGGAGAAGGCGGCTGCGGCGGCGCTCGCGGCCATGCTCGGGACGGCCGACGGGTTCACCGGGGAGACGGGCCCAGTGCTGACCTACCACGAACAGGACGCGCGACGGGTGAACCCGGACGCGGTCCGCGAACTCATGGGCGAGCGGCCCGACCTGGCGCCGTTGTTGGCCCGGTGTTTCCGAACCAGTACCAGCCGCGTGATGCGGTTGCCGAAGGAGAAGAGTTGACCATGGAAGCAAACATCGCCACCCGTCCCACCGCCGCGGTTCTGCCGCCCGACGACTTCCGCGAGGGCATCACCGCCGATGCCATCGCCGTGCTGACGGACATCCTCGGCAGCGAGCAGGGCGCCATTGCCGGGAGCCGCGTGGCCATGGCTATCGTCGCGCTCGCCAAGGCGAACCCGAAGATCCGCGACGCCAGCCGGGCCAGCGTCATCAACTGCGTGGCCATGTGCGCACTCACCGGCCTCATGCCGGGCGGGGCGCTGCCGGGGGTCTACGTCATCCCGCGTGCGGCCAAGGGGGTGATGGAACTGAACTTCCAGATCGGCTACCGCGGCCTGCTCACCCTGGCGCAGCGGGCCGGCGTCCAGATCAGTGCGTACCCGGTCTACCCCGGCGCCCCGGTGGACCTCGACGCGAACGACCGACTCATCATCCCGACCGAGCGGCGCAAGGTGGACCGCAACCCCGACAACCTCATCGGCGTGGTGGTGACGGCGCACCGGATGGACACGGGGATGTCCTACGGGAGGTTCTTCGTGGAGTCCGACCTCATCGAGGCGCGCCGTGCGGTGTCCGACGCGTGGCAGCGCGGGCAGAAGAAGGGCGCCGCGGATTGGGAGCGTTCGTCCCCGTGGTACCAGTGGCCAGAAGAAATGAGCCTCAAGACGGCGGTAGCCTACGTCATCCGGCGCGGGTCGGTCCCGGTGGACGACGTGGCGCAGCACGTCCTGCGGGCAGACGCGGAAGGGGACCGCCCCGTGGTCATCGAGGCGGACGTGGTGCGCCCGACCCCCCTCCGCATCAGCGAAGCCTCCTCGACCCTTGACAGCATCCTCAACGAGCCGGCCGAGCGCGTGGCCGTCCCCGTCACCGGCCCGCACATCGCCACCCTGACGGCGGCGGGGCTGGCGTGGTCCGAAGTCTGCGAGTGGTACGCCGAGACGCAGGGGAAGGACCCGAACGACTGGACCGACGCGGACAAAGCGGCGTTCGCTGCCGACGTTGCGGCCAACCCGGCGAACTTCAAGGCGTCGCCGTTCTACACGGGGGGTGGGCGGTGACCTTCGACCTGACCGGCATCCGCGTCGCTACGGCCCTCGAAGAGGTCGCCGCCGAGCGTGAGAAGCAGCGCGCGAAGTGGGGCGACGACCACGACGACGGGCACACCAATGAGGAGTTGGCCGACGCCGCCGCGTGGTTGTCCACCTCACGGCGGTTGGACGAACTCGACGACTTGGTGCCCCAATGGGTGTTCAGGTTGGCGGGGCATCGCCGCCGCGAACTCATCATCGCCGCTGCGCTCCTCGTGGCGGAAGTGGAACGACTGGACCGGGCAACCGAACGGGAGAGCGAATGACCCCCCTCCACCTCCGCCGCCGCCTCCGGTCGGTGGTGACGATCCTCGCGGGTTCGACTCCTGACGAGGCCGATGCGTGGCGCGAGACGGCGAGGTTCCACGCGCAGAACGAGGACTACTACCGGGGGCTGCTCGACAAGTGCGCACCGTACCTCGGTCCCGGCGTGTACGTGCAGGACGACGGCGGGATCGTGCCCGACCCGCTCCGGGCGAAGGTGCCGGAGTTGGTGCGCGCGCTTCGGGAGGCCCGGGATGTGGAGGAGCAGTGTCGGTGCGATGCCGACGACTTGCGCGCGAGGGCCGAACGCGAGCGCGACACCGCCGTTGACCAGAACCGCCGACTCCTCGGCTACGGCGACGAGTTGGCGCACGCGCACGGCGCGCTCGACGCTGCGGATGGCCCGGCGCCCGACGTGCCCGTGTGGGCGCGGGTGGAGTCGCTGGCGAGGCAGCGCGACGAAGCGGTGGCGCTCATCTCCACCCTGCGCGCCGAGTTCGAGGCGTACAAGTCCGACGCGGCTTCGGAGGCGAAGGAGGCGGACAGACTGCGGGCGGCGCTCGCCGACGTGACTCGTGACCGGGATGCGCTCATCGCCAAGGTGGCGCGGCTGACGGGGGAGAAGGCCCCCAAACGCAAGCGGACGAAGGAGGAGCGGTGGGAGCGGAAGCGGAAGACGCTCGCGCTCATGTGGGGGCGCCACTACGGCGCGGCGCACGACATCCGAGAAGCGATGACCCGCATCGGGCGCCCGGCCACGTCGCGCGAGGTCATCAAGGAAGTTGAGCGCGAATACGTCGGCGCAGGGTTCAGCCGGGACCACTACATCGATCAGGGCATGCGCCTCGTCTCCGACCTCGCCCGCGCCGGCTACCTCACGGTGGCGAAGGGGTCGGGTGGGGTGCGGGTGTACTCGTTGAAGGAGAACAGCGAATGATGAGTTACATCCCCGATACGTGCCGGAAGTGCGGCCATGGCACCATGAGCAGCCGGTGGAACTCGTGACCCCCCTCCTCCTCAACGGCGGCACGCGCACGACGGGCCGCCTGGTCTACGTCAACGCCGACGGGCGCAACGTGTGGGACGACGACGGGCCGGACCTCCTCGTGGAAGGCATCGACTGCGAGGTCATCCCCACGGACGAGGAGGACGAAGCCCCCACCCTCGCCGACCCGTTCACGCCCGACCTGCACGACATCGTCAACGCCACCCTTGCGCGTACTACGGTGCGAGGGTAGTACACAGGCAGGAGAGAACATGCCCCGCGACGGATACCTACAGGTCCTCATCGGCAAAGACCGGCTCGCCCGGCTTGACGAGCGGGTGAAGAAGGCGCGCGAGAAGTACGAAGGCCCGGCCAAGTTCGAGCCGTCGCGCTCCAACATCGCCGCCGCCATCCTCGCCGCCGACCTCGACCGCGAGTAGGACCCCCAACCCTGAACCCGCACCCGCGAGGCGGGATGCTGGAGGTGTGTTTTGGAACCGACGAATCGAGTTGACGACGGATGGGAGAGCGTGCTGGGCGCGTACGGCACCGAGCGGTTGCCGTTCAAGATCAAGGACGTGGACAGCGCCATCGCGGCTGTCGTGGAGTACGGGGACTACGCCGAGATGGAGGTGTGGGCGGTCGTGCGTCTGACCGATGGCCGATTCGCGTACGTGGAAGGGAACTGCGACACGACCGGGTGGGACTGCCAGTCCAGTTGTTCCGGCGCCGTCGCCACGTCGCTGGACGCGCTCTATCCGCTCATCACGGACGATGGTGCGCTGCGGCTGTACGGGGTGACACGTGACTGACCGCCCTGACCTCGACGCCATCGAAGCCCTATTTCCCGCCGCCGCCTACGCCGAGGCCACCCTCGACACCTTCGGGTGGGATGGACTGGCCTCCGGGGAGCGACTGACGGTGAGCGTGCGCCCGCTGCTGGCCTACGCCCGCGCGCTGGAGCAGGAGCGCGACTACCTCCAAGAGCGCGTGAACGACCTCGGCGAGCAATACGCGGCGCTGGAGCAGGAGCGCGACGCCGCCCAGGCCGACCGTGACGCCCTCGCCGCCGGGCTGGACGCGATCTCCGACATCCTCGACGGCATGATCGAGGGTGCGTCTCGCGAGGAGACGAAGGAGGCGCTGTACGACGCCGCGATCAAGGCGTGGGAGGTGGCCGCCCGAGGCACGTTCCGGCCGAACGAGTGGTGGCGGCCTTTCGCCGCCGCGCACTTCGCGCGGTGCAATGCCGGCCCCGGAACGCTTCTGGCCGAGCAACAGCGCGCCTTCTCCGATACCGTCGAGAAGATGGAGGCCCGGCACGACGCGGACCTCTGGGAGATCGTGGCGATGCTCCGGGAGCAGGCGCGCATCGACTGGCGCGCGGCCGAGCAGTTGCGCCGCGTCATCGCCGAGATCGAGACGGCCCACGCCGCCGCCCTCGCCCGGCATGCGGGGCGGACTGGAGGGGCCAATGGCTGACCACATGATCTGCCACCGCTTCACGGCGGCCATCATCACTGGGCGCGCCGTCGAGACGGCCGGCGTACAGGGGTGGGACTCCTCTGCCCTCGCCGCCATGAAGCAGGCCGTCCCGTGCATCGGGAGCCAGTGCGCCATGTGGGTGCCGGAGATCGCTGCCGACGGGTACATCGGCGTTCGCTGCGAGGGTCCGCGGTCGGCCCGGTGGACGAAGGATCGCAACTACAACGACCAACTGTCGGACGGGCCTCCGTCCGGACGCGGCTGGTGCGCGGACAACCTCCGTCGCAACCCCGTCGCGGACCCGGCGCTCGCCGCCACTGCAATCTCCGAGGTCCCCCATGCCGACTGACCCGACCCCCGCCGACATCGAGGCGGCCGGCGACCTGTGGGACGCCTGCCTTTACGGCGGCGCTGACGTAGGGTACATCGCCCGCGCCCTCGCCGCCGCCCGCGCCCAGGGCCGCGCGGATGGGCTGCGGGAGGCGGAGCGCGTCTGCTCCGAGGAGCAGCGCGTCTACGTGGCTGCGCACGGCGGCGGTGGCGACTACTGCCGGGGGATCGGCGCGGTGTGGGAGACGATCCGCGCTCGCGCCGCCCCGCCCCCGACGCCCGAGCCGACGCCGGGGCCGCGGGTGGGCGACGTCGTCACCGCGGCGAACGTCGGCGCGCTGCCGGTGGTGGAAGAGTGGACGTGGCGAGAGGAGGGCGGCGGATGGGGGCTCCACCGCGGAGAGCACCAGACCGACTGGTGGAGCGGGGACGCCTTCACGCGGCTCCAGATCCTCCGCGAGGCCCGGCGCCTGCGCGGACCGGACGTGCCGCCCCTGCCGCGGGTGGGTGGGGGTGGCTCGTGATCCCCGCGACCGCGCTCGGAGGGGTGCTGATCGAGGGGTGGACGGGGCCCGGCACCCTGCCCGATGGCGAACCCGTCGTCGTGCTGCCCGGCGAGTATTGGGGTGGGCGCACGCTCTGCGGTGACGGGGTGTTACGGCACTACACCGCGCAGTCGCTCCACCTCGACCCCACCCGTCCCGAGGTCGCCCACCGCATCGCCGACGTCCTCCGCTCCCTCGGCCACGAGGTAGGGCACCTCCTCCCGGTCGCGCTCGGAGGGAGGGTCGGGGACACGGTGGAGGTCGGCCCGTCGTGTGGCGCCGACGCGCCCGGGGGCCCCTGCGACTACGAGCCGGGGCACGCGCAGCCGCACAAGACCGGCAACACCCGGATGCTGCGCCCCGTCCCCGCCGCCCACGTCTCGGCCCGCCTGCTCGCCGCCAGCGTCGAGGGGGTGGACCAGGGGCGGGGGGTGGTGCGGGGGGTGCTGGGGGAGCGAGTACCGATCCCGTACGCACCGACGGTGCGTGGGCGACTGCTGGTCACAGCCCCGCGACTGCGCCCGGACGACGTGTCGTGGTGGTCCGACGGTGGCAACTGGTACGCCGTGGACGATGACGACGACCTGTTGCGCCTCGGGGGGGCCCTGCTCGACCCCGCCGCCCCGGATGGGGTGGTGGTGCCGGGAGACGCGCCGTGACTCCGTACATCGTATCCATCGTCATTCTCTTTGCGCTCGCTGTAGCTTGGGAGCCATCCTATGAATCCGACGAAGACTGACCCGCTCGTGAGCGCTGACCTGGACCTCGGGCGCGCGCTCGTGGTATAATGGGACGTGGAGCGCGAAATGGATACCCGGTTCTGGACGAAGGTAGACAAGGACGGACACGGCGGGTGCTGGGTGTACGGGGGTCGTCGCAACAGGAGCGGGTATGGCGAGGTGTTCCGAGGTGGCCGCACTCTCGCAGCCCACCGTTTCTCATGGGAACTCGTCAATGGCCCCATCCCGCCAGGGATGCTGGTATGCCACCACTGCGACAACCGACCGTGCGTGAACCCTGACCACCTGTTCGTGGGGACCCACAAGGACAACATGCACGACATGTGGCAGAAGGGGCGCCAAGGGCAGATGCCTACCGGCGTTCCGTCGCTGGGAGAGGACCACGGGTGCGCTATCCTCACGGAGGCGGCTGTCGTTGCTATGCGCGCTGCGCATGCCGACGGTATCGGGACCAGGACGCTCTCCGAACGGCACGGCGTGTCGCAGAGTACGGTTCGCGCCGTGATCCGCGGCACAACGTGGAAACACGTTTCCGGCGCTCTCCCACCACACCCGGTGGTGCGTGTTTCAAACATTGAGGACGCGTACAACGCCCGCGCTCGGGGCGACTCGTGGGTGAGTATTGCCGCAACGTTCGGATGGCGCAACGGCTCGGTAGCGCAGTCAACCATCTGCGAGTGGGCCAAGAAACGAGGGTTGCCCGTACGCAAGCGAGGTGATCAATGATTGATTTGGCCCGTAGTCTTGTCACTGACCCGCGGTGGAGGTGGGCCCCTGGCGTGCGCGCGTGCTGGGGCGACGGCGGCCCCCGGTTCGCCGCGCACCGAGTCACCGAGGACGACGGACCCAGCGACCTCACCGCGCTCGGATGGTGGCCCGACCTCGACGACCCCGCAACGGCCGGCGTGCTCGTGGGGATGCTGCGGGAGGCTGTCGCCGGGCGCACCGTCGAGATCCTGATGTTCCGCGGCAGCGTCGAAGTCTGCGTAGGCCCGGCGTCGCAGGGGGGCAACGTGTTCGTGGACACCTCCCTCGGTCGCGCCGCCGCGAGGGCGTGGCTTTCGACCAAGGAGCAAGCATGATCTACCTCTGGTGCTCGACGTGCCAAGCGATGCGCCGCCCGTCGCCTCTGCTGACGTGCCGGGTGTGCGAAGTGTGTAGGGGGTGGTTGTGAGAGGCGTCTGGCCGCTCCTCGCCGCCGCGCTGGCGTTCGGTGGAGGCGCCGAGCAGTTGCCCGACGCGCACCGACCCGTGCGCTCGTCCACGCCGCGAGGACCCGGGAACCCTGCGCTCGTCCACGCCGACGAGCGACCCCTGCCGAAGCCTGCGAGTCAGGCGAAGCGCCGACGGAAGGCGCGAAGGGGGAAGCGGTGAAGCGGTCATCCGTCGCCGCTCGCGACATCCGGAAGGGCCAGTGTCTCTACGTCCCCGGCGCGGAACTTCACGACGACCTTGCCGGGTTGGTCGTGGTGCTCGTGGCCGATGACATCGGGCGCGCCGACG
>JALQSY010000082.1 GCA_023264215.1 Candidatus Nanopelagicales bacterium | reverse complement strand
CGAAGCGCGCGGCCACCCTGTCGGGGGCGCTGGGGCGCGGATGACCGCACTACGCGTGGGAGACCGCCCCCGTGCGCAGGTGTCCCGCTGCCCGTGCGGCAGCGACCGCCTCGGACCGCGAATGCACCCCGTAGATCCGGTAGATGGCCATGGATTCCATCCGGACGGTGGACTCGCTGAAATTGATGCGCGAGGCGATCTGGCGATTCGTCAGGCCGTGCGCCATCGCGTGCAGGATCGCCTCCTGACGCTCGCTCAGCGGAGACGCCAGGGCAATCGCGCGCCCATCGACGCGATCTCCCGGACTGAGCGAGGTCAGCCATGTCATCCGCGAGGCCAGCGACAGCACCATCTCACGACGCTCCCCCGCAATGGAGCAGGCGATCAGGCGCAGGCTCGGAGAGGACGGGATGAGGGGGATGCACAACTGACCGATGACACCGTCCTCGCGGATTCGCGCGAGCGTCCAGCCCCCGAGGAGATGCTCGACAGTGTCACGGCGTCCCCAGAGGGACTCCACGATCCAGGCCAGCAGATCCCCCTCGACACGCGTGGCAGCCCTTGGTCGCAGCGCCCCGCGGTGATCGAGTTCGAGCTCGTCCATCTCGAGCAGCGCCCATCGCGGCAATATCCGCTCGACCAGGGTCGTGCGATCGAGCGGCCCAGCATTCGGGCCGGAGACCGTCGCGAGCACATCCAGGACATGATCAAGGTCCCAGCCCGACGTGGGGTCACGCCAGGACTGCGGACCGAGCCTGACCTCGTCCCAGCGCCACGTCGCTGAGTGAGCGAGCATGCCATCCCCTTCCCTGCCGACTGCTCACGGCGCACCGGGCCGTTCAGCGCCGCCCCCTCATCGTCACCAGGCGGGCAGTCGCGGCGTCCCGCGACACGCGCCGATCCAGCGGCCATGGATACATCGCAAGGCAACCTCAAGCGACTTCGACACAATGCGCTCATGACCATTCGCGAAGCCACGCCGGACGACGTACCCGAGATCCTCGCCATGATCCACGAGCTGGCCGCCTACGAGCGGGCTCCGGACGAGGTCGTCGCCACGCCCGGGCTCCTCAGGGACGCGCTGTTCGGCGACGACCCGGCCGTGTACGCACTCATGGCCGAGGACGAGGCCACCGGCGAGACCGTCGGATTCGCGCTGTGGTTCCGCAACTTCTCCACGTGGCTCGGTCGACACGGTGTCTACCTCGAGGATCTGTACGTGCGCCCGTCGCACCGCGGCCGGGGCTACGGCAAGTCACTGCTCCAGGCCCTGGCCCGCATCGCCGTCGAGCGCGGCTACGGACGCTTCGAGTGGTGGGTGCTGGATTGGAACACCCCCGCCATCGACTTCTACCGGTCGATCGGGGCGGAGCCCATGGACGAGTGGACCGTACAGCGTGTCAGCGGCGAGGCCTTGCGCCGCCTCGCTGAGAACGACTAGTCGTCCGCGATGGACGCGGTCGTGCTCGGCAGGAATGCCACCACGATGCCGACCAGCGCGAGCACGACGAGCGCGATGCCCGCGCTGCGCTCTACGCCCCCAACGGCCATGGCTAGGGGTACGCCGACGACGAGAGCGAGGAACTGGCCGACGAGCAGCATGCTGCGCGCCCAACGACGCGCACGCCATAGCCCGCGGGCCGCGAGGACGAGGGCGGCACCGAGGAGCCCGAAGATCGTGATCTCGAGCGTCACGGCGATCGGGCTGGACACCTCCGCGGGACCGGTGATGCCCAGTCGCGCAACCTGCACGACGATGTATGCCGCGTACACGAGCAGTGCCACGCCCTCGATTCCCGCGACGATCGCGCCGACCACGAGCGACACCGGCCGCGTTGCACTACTGCCCATGATCCAAGGTTAGGACGGCTACTGTGGGCCCGTGCGCGGAGTCCTGGTCGTGAACCCGCACGCGACGACGACCTCGCCCCGCGTCATGGACGTGCTCGTCCACGCCCTTGCCGACGAGATCGACCTGATGACGGTGAGCACCGAGCACCGCGGCCACGCCGAGGAGATCGCGAGGTCGGCGCGCAGGGAGGGCGTCGACCTGGTCTGCGTTCTCGGCGGCGACGGAACGGTCAACGAAGCGGTCAACGGGCTCCTGGCCGACGGATCCGATCCCGACGGGACGATGCTGGCGATCATCCCGGGCGGCAGCGCCAACGTCGCGGCTCGAGCGCTGGGGCTGCCGGTCGATCCCGTCGAGGCGACCGGCGAGATCCTCCAGGCGCTGCGCGAGGGACGGCGACGCGTGATCGGCCTGAGCACGATCTGCGTCACCAGACCCGAGGGCGAAGTGCTCCCCCCGCGCTGGTTCATCGCCAACGCCGGGCTCGGCATCGACGCGGAGATCATCGCCGCGATGGAGCGCGCTCGCGCGAGTGGTCGCGAGGCGACGCCCACCCGCTATCTCATGACGACACTCCGCCAGTTCTTCTGGCACACCGACCGCCGCGAGCCCGCACTGACAGTCCGGCTCCCCGACGGTGACGTGGACGGCGTCTTCGTCGCGATCTGCCAGAACACCTCGCCATGGACATACCTCGGCGCCATCCCGATCGCGCCGTGCCCGGATGCCTCGTTCGACACCGGCATCGATCTGTTCGCCGTGCGCAGGATGAGCATCGGCGCCGCCCTCCGGCTCGCCCGGAGGATGATCGCCGGCAGCCGCGCGGGCTCCACGGGCCGCAGCCTCACGGTCGCTCACGATCTGGACCGGCTCGGGGTCGTAGCCCATCGGCCGGTAGCCCTGCAGGTCGATGGCGAGGGCCTCGGAGAGGTCAGCGCCGTGGATCTGCGCGCGGTGCCCGGCGCCCTGGCCGTGGTGGCCTAGGCAGGGCCCCGTGGTAGCACGGCCCGGGTCCGAGTACGGCGTCCCATAAACGGACGGATCGGGCGTCCGGGCATCCCCATGTGACCAAGCAGACACGCTCGAGGCCAGGCGCATATGTCGTTTCGCCTTGTGGGCGACCCCGTCGTCTGCGACCCTTAGGAGTCGGACAGATCCGGCACGCGTTCCCCGCACCCGCATTCGCGCCTCACGAATGCCCCTCTCGGGATGGTGCGTGAACGTGGTCACAAGCAGGGGACTGAGGCGAGGAGGGACCATGGACTGGCGCCACGATGCCGCCTGCCGTGACGAAGATCCCGAGCTCTTCTTCCCTATCGGCAACACCGGACCGGCCCTGCTCCAGATCGAGGAGGCCAAGGCCGTCTGCCGCCGCTGCGACGTCATCGACGAGTGCCTGCAGTGGGCGCTCGAGACCGGCCAGGACGCCGGCGTCTGGGGCGGTCTGAGCGAGGACGAACGCCGCGCCCTCAAGCGCCGCAACGCCCGCCTGCGCGCCCGCAGCACCGCCTGATCCGGCTAGGTCAGCGGGACGACGATCACCACGTGGCATCCCTCGTCTGAGGTCATGCTCAGCGTGCCACGGAGATCCTGCTCGACCAGCGAGCGCACGATCTGCAGACCAAGGCCCTCGGTGACCGGATCGGACAGGCCGCGTCCATCGTCGGCCACCTCGACGCGCATGCTGTGACGATCACGCGTCGGCATCACCGAGATCAGCGTTGCAGCCGCATGCTCCACGGCGTTGTGCACGATCTCCGACACCGCCATCGCGAGCGGTGTCGCGATCTCCGTGTCGACCGTGCCCACCGATCCCTGCCGGCTGATCTCCACCCCCGGCGAGAACGCCGCAGCGAGATCCCGCTCGACCGCGAGGATGCGGTCGAGGACGGCGTCGAAGTCGATGCGGTCCCCGGGCTCCTGGGCCAGCACCTCGTGGATCGCCGCGATCGCGGCCACACGGCGCCCGGCCTCAGCGAGGGCCTCACGTGCCTCGTCGGCCACCACTCGGCGAGACTGCAGGCGCAGGAGTGCGCCCACCGTCTGCAGGTTGTTCTTGACCCGGTGATGCACCTCGCGCAGCGAGGCGTCCTTGCTCAGCAGTGCGCGTTCGCGGCGTCGGAGATCGGTGATGTCGCGGACCAGGACGATCGCACCCTGGGGCACGCCCCGGGGCATCAGCGGCACCGAGCGCAGCGTGATGCACGCGGAGGGGTTCTCGACCTCGGCGTATGCGGCGATGCGCCCGCTCGCGGTGAGAGCGAGGGACTCGTCGATCGGGCCGGGTCGGTGCCACAGCCGGGTGGCGAGCGCTGCGAGATCCGCCCCCTCGAGGGGACGCGCGAGCCCCAGCCTGCGGAACGCCGACACCGCATTGGGGCTCGCGAACGTCACACGCCCGTCTCCATCCACGCGCAGCAGTCCGTCACCCACGCGCGGTGGTGCGGTGCCGGTGGCCCAGTCGGCATTCGCCGGGGGGAACGTGGCTTCCTGGCACATCACCAGCAGCGCCTCGGCGAGCTCGCGATAGATCTCCTCGAGCCGACCGGAGCGCTGACCGGCGGGAAAGCGCTGGATGACGGCGATGACGCGGTCGCCCAGCCGCACCGGTATGGCCTGCCCGCCGTCCGCGGACGACACCGGTCGGCCGGAGGCTCCCGCGCGGTCGAGCTCCCCCCGGCGCCCGCGCGGAACGAAGGTCCCGACGATGTCCTCGGGCACGGCGGTGGGCGCGGTCGATGGACGGACCAGGCCGGCGGCGACCCAGCCTCCGGCGTTCCAGGTCGGCAGCCAGAGCACGAGGTCGCTGGTCGCCAAGTCCGCGATCAGGCCCCACGCCCCGACCAGGCCCTGCAGGTGCTCGACCTCCGCGGGGGCAAGGTCGGTCCGCTCCCCGACCAAGCGATCCAGACTGCCCATGCCCGCGCACGCTATGCCGTGACCCCGCCCGGTAGCCTGCCGGGGTCGAAGGGACACCCCGTGCAGAACAAGACCCTCATCACCGTGACCGCCATCGTCGCGCTCGTCGCCCTGGGCGTGAGCGTGCTCGCGCTCGCGATCCTGTGAGGTGACGCCCGTGAGCGCGCAGGGGCCCGCCGACGCACCCGTCCACGGCGGCATCCAGGCGATCGCGGCGGCCCAGCGCCACGGGACCCAGCACCTGTTCACCCTGTCGGGCGCGCACATCTTCCCGCTGTACGACGCCGCCGTCGGCGGTGCCGATGCGGTGAGCACCGGCGCACGCGGGCCGATGCGGATCGTCGACGTCCGGCACGAGCAGACCGCTGTCTTCGCCGCGGAGGCGATGGGCAAGCTCACCCGCGCGCCGGGCTTCGCCGCGGTCACCGCGGGGCCGGGTGTCACCAATGCCGTGAGCGCGGTCGCCGGAGCCTGGATCAACGGCTCGCCGCTCGTGCTCGTCGGCGGACGGGCCCCGGACGGGCGCTGGGGTTCGGGCGCCCTGCAGGAGATCGACCACGCTCCCCTGCTCGCGCCCGTGACGAAGTCAGCGGCGACCGTCCACGAGGCCTCGGCGGTCGGCGCTGGCGTCGATGCGGCATTCGCCCTCGCCGGGTCGGCTCATCGTGGCCCGACGTTCATCGATGTCCCCATGGATGTGCTCTTCACCCCCGCGACGCCGGCCCCGGCCGACTCCTCCCCCGCCACCGTGCCGGTGACAGGTGACCTCGACCTCATCGCCGCGCTGCTCCGGGAGGCGAAGCGGCCGGTGCTCATCCTCGGCAGTGACGTCTGGGCCGACGGGGCCGATGCCGCAGCCCGTGCCTTCGCTGACGCGACCGGGCTGCCAGTGATCGCCAACGGCATGGCCCGCGGGATCCTGCCGCCGGAGCATCCGCTGCTCGTGACCCGGGCCCGCGGCGCGGCCTTCGCGGGTGCCGACCTGGTCATGGTCGTCGGCACCCCCCTGGACTTCCGGCTCGGCTACGGCATGTTCGGGGACCCGCCCGTGCCGGTGATCCACGTCGCTGACTCTCCCGCGCAGATCGCCACGCACGTGGATCTGGCCGCCAGCGCCAGTGGTGATCTCACGCAACTCTTCCTGCGGCTTGCAGCCGAGCTCGGCGAGCCGCTGGCGATCGAGGAATGGTCGACGGGGCTGCGTGGGCGCGCGCAGGCCGCGATCGCCGCTGATTCACCGGACCTGGCGAGCGACGCCGATCCCATCCACCCGGCCAGGATCTACGGCGAGCTCATGCCCCGACTGGCAGATGACGCCGTGGTCATCGGCGACGGAGGAGACTTCGTGTCCTTCGCCGGCCGATACGTCGAGCCCGCCCGTCCGGGCCACTGGCTCGACCCCGGCCCGTACGGCTGCCTCGGCACCGGTCCCGGGTACGCCATGGCCGCACGCCTGGCGTATCCGTCGTCCCAGGTCGTGCTCCTCCTCGGCGACGGTGCCGCCGGCTTCTCCCTCATGGACGTCGACTCGCTCGTGCGACACGACCTGCCAGCGGTGATCGTCGTGGGCAACAACTCCGGCTGGAACCTCGAGCGGCACCCGATGCGCTTCCTCTACGGCTACGACGTCGCCGCGGACCTGCGACCCACGCCGTACGACGAGGTCGTGCGCGCCCTCGGTGGCGCAGGCGAGACGGTCACGGCGCCGTCCGGCATTGGTCCAGCGCTGGACCGGGCCTTCGCGTCGGGCGTGCCCTACCTGGTCAATGTCATGACGGACCCGGACATCGCGTATCCGCGATCGACGACCGGCGTCTAGCGGCGGCGCTGCGAGTCAGCGCCCGCGCAGAGCTTGAGCACGACCGGCTTGGCGTCCTGGGCGGGTCCGGACCATCCGCGCGGTCGAAGCTCGATGTGCAGGTGCACCGCGCCCGGGGACCCGGTGTCGCCCATGGTCCCGATGAGCTGCCCCGCCTTCACCGTGTCGCCGAGCCCGACGAAGATCTTGTCGAAGTGGCCGTAGAACCACATCGAGCCCTTCTTGTCGGTGATGTCCAAGATGAGCGAGCCATTGCCCTGGAAGCCACTGCGGGTCACCTTGCCGGCATCGACGGCGTAGATCGGCGATCCGCGCGTGCCGAGCAGGTCGAAGCCCTGGTGATTGCGTCCGGCACCGAGGCCGTCGCCATTGCGGAAGTCCACGGCCGGGCAGTAGCGACCATCGACCTGCACGTCGCCGAAGGTCTCATCGGCCGCCGCCGCCTCGCGGGCGACAGCGCGGCCGAGGACGGCCCATGTCTCTGCCGCCACGACACCGGTCGGCTCGAGTTCGTTGGCCTCCTGGAGCCTGACGACCGCGATGCGGGTGACCGGGCCGAAGTAGCCGGTGACCTCGACGTCGAGGGCCTTCTGCAGGACCTTGACCGGCTCGCCCTTGCTGCCCGTGCTCAACTCGGGGGCCTGGGTGGCGAAGGCCGGGGTCCGGGGCTTGGTGGGGGCCGCCTGGCTGGCCACCGGCAGGGCGGCCAGGGTGCCGACCGCGACGGCAGCGACGAGCGCTGCTGCGACCGATCGGCGTACCGCCATGAGCCAAGCCCCTCCGGTGGTCTGACCTCGGGCGCCTGCGGCGTCCCGGGCCCGT
>JALQSY010000081.1 GCA_023264215.1 Candidatus Nanopelagicales bacterium | reverse complement strand
CTGGCGCTGCCAACGGTCGCGCTTCAAGAGGGCGGCTACCACCTGCCGACGCTTGGCCCGCTTGTGCGCGCGACCCTCGAGGGCATCGCGGGGGAGTAGACCCCCACTATCACCGGCTATGGCCCTCGGACGCGAACGCGCCGCCTAGCCTCTGCTCCACGACAGGAGGATCACATGAGGCGCATCGTCGGACTGACCACGGCGGCCACGCTGATGGCGGGCAACCTCATCGCAGGGGGGAGCGTGCAGGCTGCCGTAGCACCACGCGCGATCGACGGGTGCGCGAATCCTGCGGCCGTGCGCGTCGCAACGGGCCTGGAGTTGCGGAACGCATTCACGGCCGCCGTCGACGGCACTGTCATCTGCATCACCGCGGATCTACGCCTCTTCCCCGATGGCGCCCGACCGGGCCCTGGGCCCGAGGTGCGCGACAGGAGCGTGACCCTTGACGGTGGCGGCCACACCATCACGATGGATCCTTCCGGTGAGGGCCTCTACTTCGACATGAGAGCCGCAACCCCTTCCCTGACGACAATCGCGAACATCGAGTTCCTCAATCCGTTCATGAGGGACGGCAACTCCGTACTGCGCTTCTGGGGCAATCAGACGACCTCGGATGACGTCGTTGTCAGCAACGTCACCGTCACGGGCGCGCGACAGAGCGAGGTTGCGGCCGGCGTCATCTTCGAGGGTCTGGCGCTGCGCGCCGACGAGATGGGTCGTGTCGGGATCGACTACCTCTACGTCGCCGATACCCTCGCCCAGACCACGGCACCGGTCGCGATCAGCGCTAACAGCGTCACCATGGAGAACTCCTCCTTCCACCGCAATCAGGCCGTGCACGACGCGCAGGACCTGAGCTCCCTCTCGCGCTGCGAACGGGATGTCGACGGCTACCTTTTCAGCAAGCCACGTGCAGGAGCCGCCAGCCTGCAGGCGGCGAGCATCGAGATCAGCAACTCGATCTTCTGGAGCAACTCAGCGGACTGCGGTGGCGCTCTCTTCCTCACCCAGCCGTTCTACGCCCGTGACGCGGATGCCGAGGTCACCATCAACGGATCGAGCATCGCCTACAACGCATCGCGCGCCCTCGGCGGCGGCGGCATCCATGCCGAGCGCCTCGCCAGCCTGACCGTGCTGGCGACCGGAGTGCTCGCCAACGATGCAAAGCGGACAGGAGGCGGCATCGACGCAACCGACGTCGATGCGGTCGTCGTCAAGCGCAGCGGCGTCAGTTTCAACTCGACGGAGATCGGCGACGGGGGCGGAGTCAACGCGTTCAGCACCAACCCCAACTCCTCCCTGACGCTCGACACCAGCATCATGCGCGGCAACTCGGCCGGCTTCTCCGGCGGCGGCATCGCCGCTGATGTCGGACTGACGGCCATCCTTGCCAGTCGCCTGAGCGACAACGCCGCGCTCGAGGGCGACGGTGGCGGCGTCTACGCCCTGGAACCCGACGAGGCAGCCGCGGAGGCCTACCGCATCCAGCTCGACGGGGCGACCCTGTCGAGCAATAGGGCGCCGCTGGGCGAGGGTGGCGGCATCCGCGCGATCACGACGTCCCCTACACGCGTGGTCAACTCCACGATCGCGGACAACAGTGCGCAACTCGCCGGAGGCCTTGACGTGCCGATCGGGCCGCTCGCCATGGAGTTCGCGACGGTGACGGGCAACACGGCAACCAACGGCCAGGGCGCAGGCATCTCGATTGGCCGGGGACTTGCCGCAGGAGCCGACGTCGCCTCAAGCGTGACCAATTCGATCGTCTGGGGCAACACCGGCAATAGCGCCCAGGACGTCTGGGTCTCAGTGGGGGCAATCGCTCGCACCCGGGTCGCGCACGTCGTGCATACATCGGCGAACAGCGTCAACGTCCCGCTCGCCGCTGGCAACATCGTCGGCGACCCGCTGCTCACCATGCTCGGCAACAACGGTGGGCCAAGCCCGGATCCCGGTAGTCCGATGCTGACGCGTGCACCGCTCGTCGGCTCGCCCGCTCTCGGTGCCGGTGAGCGCACGACCGTTGCCGTCGACCAGGTCGGCAACGCCCGGTCGCTCGCTGCCCCTACGATCGGCGCGGTCGAGCGCGCCGCGCGCGTGCCCAGTGCACCGCTCGGCCTCGCAGCCCAGGCCGGCGAGGGGTCGGTGCAACTCACCTGGCAGGCCCCGCAGTCCGACGGCGGGTCGCCCCTGCGCGGATACCTGGTCGAGCAATCCGCAGACGGGGGCCGCACCTGGCAGGAGGTAGCGGCCTCGCCCGCGTCCCAGCCCAGCGTGCTGATCATCAACCTCATCAATGGGCGGACCTACGCGTTCCGGGTCACCGCGATCAACGAGGTGGGTCCCAGCCCCGCCTCTGCCGAGACCACGGCAACACCGATCCTGCGACCCCCGCTCGCGCCAGGACGACCCACCGGCATCCCCGGCGACAACGCCATCGAACTGTCCTGGGCGCCACCCGCCAACGCCGAGTCGAGCGCGATCATCGGCTACCGCATCGATCGCTCGACGGACGGCGGGGTCACGTGGGACACACGCAGCCCCAACACCGGATCCGCTGCCGTGCAGGCCACCGATCTCGGGGTGAGCAATGGAACGGCGTACGTCTATCGCGTGTTCGCGATCAACGCGGCCGGCCTAAGCGAAGCGTCCGCCACGTCGGCTCCAATAACGCCCTCGGCCGCCCTTCCGAGCGCACCGGGGCGTCCGGCCGGCGAGCCGGGCGATGCGCAGGTGCGGATCATCTGGGCCGCGCCGGTGAGCGAGGGCGACAGACCGGTGACCGGCTATGCCATCGAGGCGACGACGGACGGCCTGGTGTGGACCACGGTGATCGCCAACACGGGCTCCGTGCAGAGGGTTGCCACCATCCCCGGCCTGGTCAACGGGACGAACTACGCCTTCCGTGTCAGCGCGATATCGGCTGCCGGTCAGGGGCCGGCCTCTGCCGCGTCCCCGGGATACGTCCCCGAGTCGCCGCTGGTCCCGCCCCTCATCCCACCGGCTCCTCCCGCACCGGGACCCGACCCCGTGCCGGCGCCGCCTGAGCCCGCGCTCCCCGCGCCCGGACCGGTCCCGGGACCGGAGATCCAACCGCAGCCAGCGCTGCCCGGTGCCTTCGCGAGTGCGCCACGCGACGTCATCGCGACAGCAGGGAATGCCTCGGCGAGCGTGCGCTGGACCGCGCCCGCGACGTCGGGCACGTACCCCGTCACGCGCTACTGGGTGACCGCCAATCCCGGCGGCGCCGGATGCCTGGCCGTCACGCCGGCGCTCACGTGCAAGGTCGCGGGCCTGGTGAACGGCACGACGTACACCTTCACCGTCGAGGCACTCACGTCTGCAGGCTGGTCGGCACCGAGCGCGCCCAGCAACGCCATCACGCCCGAGGACTCAGGAAGCATCGAGATCACGGGCAAGCGGACCAAGGTGCGCGGCAAGAAGGGCCTGGTCGTCAACGGCACTTCGGAGGGCATTGCGGCGGGAGCGATCCTGCGCCCGTGGCTGAAGTTCCCCGGACAGACCGAGTACTTCCAGGGCGTCGCGAGGATCAAGGTACGCGCCGACGGGACCTTCACCTGGCAGCGCAAGGGCAATAAGCGGACCTACGTCTATGTCGCGACCGAGGACGGCTCGATCCGATCCGATCGGATCATCATCGAGCCGGCGCCGAAGGGAAGGTAAGCGCGGCGCTAGTCCGGCAGCGGGGCGTAGGGGCACAGGAGCGGCCCGGGCTGGGTCCGCTGCAGCAGGTAGCGGGTCACCGCGTCGTTGATGCACCGCGACGGCGTCTGGAGATACGTCACGTGCTGGGTGCCGTCATAGGTGATCAGCGACGAGCCGGCGAGGAAGGTCGACATGTTGCGGCCGAAGACGTACTCCGTGCGCGTGTCCCCGAGAGAGTTGATGACGACCGGCGGCGTGGGCAACTCGAGCGGCTCGGTGAGCGGCTCGTAGCCGTACGTGAAGTCCTGCGGCAGGCCCGAGCAGAAGGCGCCCTTGGTCATGGCTGCCTGACCGGCGAACACGGACTGATTGGCGGTGGCGGTGTAGGCCGCGCGAGCGATCGTGTCGACGCTCGGGTAGCCGGCCATGTCGCGGCAGTTGATGTAGAAGATACTCAGCGAGGAACTCTGGTCCTGCTCCGCGCGCTCCTGCAGAGCACGGAGCGGCTTGGCGATGCCGCGCGCCGCGTTGACGTTGCCCCGGAGCGCCTCGTCAGCGGAGTTGATGACGTCGAGGATTTCCGGGTAGGCGGACTGGTAGGAGATGTTGGTGAAGATCGCCGGCAGGATCGCCCAGCGCGAATACTCCTCGCCATCGATCGTGATGGTGCGCTCATCGAGGCCGTCGATGACGCGCTGCAGTTTGGCACCCATCTCCTTGCCGAAGAGGGACGCGAAGACCTGCTGCACCGTCGCCCAGCTCCACGTCGATCCGCCCATCCACGTGGTGACGGTGAGATTGGGCGACCACGAGCCGTCGAGGATGAGAGCGCGCATCCTGTCCGGGTACTCGCGCGCGTAGCGGTAGCCGATGCGCGTGCCGTAACTCATGCCCCAGAAGTTCCACTTCGGCGCGCCGAGGGCGACGCGCATCGCCTCGAGGTCCCGGATGACGTAGTAGGTGCCCAGGTACGGCGCCACGTCCTGGTTGAGGTCAAGGCATGCCGCAAGCCCGGGAGCGATGGATGCGATGTAGGACTCGGTGAAGGCGCGCCAGTCGACCGGGCCCGTGGCAGGTGGCTGGTACGCCGCGCGAGGGTCGGCATCGAGGCAGCCGGTGAGCTGCGGCTGCGTCGCTCCGATGCCGCGCGGGTCCCACGCGACGAAGTCGAAGCGCTGCTGGACCTTGCGCGGTAGCTGGCTCCAGACTCCGGAGGCAAGCGAGAGCCCGGACTCGCCCGGGCCGCCGGGGTTGAAGCTGAGGTAGCCCATGCGCTTGCCGGTCGCGCGCTTGACGGCGAGCGCGATCTCGGCGTTGGCGGGGTTGGCGGGGTCATCCCAATTCAGCGGCACCGTGAGGGTGCCGCACTCGAATCCGTCGAAGCCCTCGTCGGGGCAGTCGGACCACGTGATGGTCCCGCGCGCAGGGTCGGCGGCCGGCTCGGCGGCGGACGAGAGTGCGGGGGCGACGAGCACGGAGGCCGCGAGCGCACCGCCCACCACCCCCACGGACAACGAGCGCAGTGGGCTAGGCATTACTCGAACCTAGCCGCCTGGGGTACCGCTGGCAATGCCGCTACGGTGAAGGCGTGATCACCGACGCCCACGAGCAGGTCGTCTTCGGCCACGATCCGGCAACAGGATTGCGCGCCATGGTGGCCATCCACTCCAGCGCGCTCGGTCCGGCCCTGGGTGGTTGCCGGATGCGCCCGTACGCCGACGAGCAGGCGATGATCGCCGATGCGCTGCTGCTCTCGGAGGCGATGAGCTACAAGAACGCTCTCGCCGGGCTCGATCACGGTGGCGGCAAGGCGGTGATCTGGGGGGATCCGGCGAAGGACAAGTCACCCGAGCTCTTCCGAGCGATGGGCGACTTCATCGCCACGCTGCAAGGCCGCTACATCACCGCGGGCGACGTCGGCACGACGGTGGCCGATCTCGATGTGATCTACCAGACGAATCCGTGGACGACCGGGCGCTCGCCGGAGCACGGAGGATCCGGCGACACCGGGATCCTCACGGCGTACGGCATGCAGCAGGCGATGCGCGCGGTCGCGCAGCATCTGTGGGGCAGTGACTCGCTCGAGGGCAGGGTCGTCGGCATCTCCGGGGCGGGCAAGGTCGGGCGCCGCCTTGCCGCGCACCTGGTCGAGGAGGAGGGTGCGCGCGTGATCATCACCGATCCCTCGCCCGAGGCGATCTCCTCGGTCACGGTCGACGTGGAGGTGGTCGGCTCGACCGAGGAGCTCATCGCGCGCGAGATGGACATCTACTCCCCCAATGCGCTCGGTCATGCACTCACACCGGAGGTCGCCCAGGCACTGCGGGTGGCCGCCGTGTGCGGGGCGGCCAACAACCAGTTGGCGGCCCCGGCCGTAGCCGAGCAACTCGCCGATCGGGGGATCCTCTACGCCCCCGACTACCTGGTGAACTGCGGCGGCGTCGTCCAGGCGGCCGAAGAGGTCGTGCCGGGAGGCTTCAACATGGATCGGGCGCGGGCCCGGGTGGCCGGGGTCTACGACACGACCCTGAGGGTCCTCGGCCGGGCCGCCGACGAGGGGATCCTGCCCGTGGAGGCGGCCGCCCGTGAGGCGGAGGAGCGGATGGCCGGCGGAGGGCCCGCCTTCCGCCGCTTCGAGGTGCGCCGCTAGGAATCGCCCCCCTCCCCGTGCGGCGACCCCCTGAGGCGAGGTACGCTTCCAGCGGTCGTTGTGGCCCCTGCTGGGCGGCCGCACGAGGGATCGGATCAAGGGCACCTCAAGGAGTCCGGACATGGGACGCGGTCGCGCCAAGGCGAAGCAGACGAAGGTCGCGCGTGCATTGAAGTACGGCGGACCTCAGACGGATTTCGACCGTCTCCAGGCAGAGCTCGCCACCGGCGAGCACCACGAGGTCGACGGGGCCGACGAGGTCGAGATCGACGAGCCCATCGAGGACCCGTACGCCGTGGACCCCTACGCGAAGTACTACGACGAGGACGAGGACCAGGAGTCCGAGGCCCGCTAGGGGCACCAGTACCCCTCGCGTCGTACCACCAAACGAGACTTATTCGCGGCAAGAAGTCTCATTCGCTGGTACGACGGACCTCCACCTTTTCCGTCGGGCCTAGGGATGCTCGCCGTGGACGAGGGCCGCGCCACCGCCGCCACCCTTGGCCTCGGCGTCGCCGGCCTCGCCATCACGGCGGTCGCGCACGACACCGCACGGCCACGACGGCACGCCGCGATCGCGCAGCCGCGCCATCGCATCGCCGGCGGCGGTCGCGTCGACGATCGCGACCATGCCCATGCCCATGTTGAAGGTGCGCTCCATCTCCGCGCGCTCGACGCCATGTCCGGCGATGACGGCGAAGATCGTCGGAGGGGTCCAGGTCGAGCGATCGATGTCGATCGCGAGGTGACGCGGCAATACGCGCGCCAGGTTGGCCGCGATGCCGCCTCCGGTGATGTGACTGAAGGCGTGGACGTCGACATTGTCGGTGAGGTCGAGGCAGTCCTGGGCGTAGATGCGGGTCGGCTCGAGCATCTCCTCGCCGATGGTGCGACCGAGGTCGTCGACGTATGCCGTCAGTCCGGGTCCGCCATCGCTAAGGAGGACGCGGCGGGCGAGCGAGTAGCCGTTGGAGTGCAGGCCCGAGGCGGCCATCGCGATCGCGACGTCGCCCGCGCGCACGCGATCCGGGCCGAGGAGACGGTCCGCTTCCACGACTCCCGTGCCGGCACCGGCCACGTCGTACTCGTCGGGCTCGAGCAGGCCGGGATGCTCGGCGGTCTCGCCGCCGACGAGTGCGCAGCCGGCGATCTCGCAG
>JALQSY010000080.1 GCA_023264215.1 Candidatus Nanopelagicales bacterium | reverse complement strand
CACTGCTCGGCGTACTCGCCCTACTGGGATTCGTCCAGGCACCCGCGGCAGCAGCGAAGGAGCGCTCGGTCGCGTCGCTGCTGCGCTCCCTCGTCATCAAGGCAGAACAGACCTCGGGCTACGACCGTGACCTCTTCCCCCACTGGGACTACGTCGGCAACGACTGCGACGTGCGCGACCTCGTCCTCATCGACGAGGCGCGCAGGGGACCGAGTACCGGTTCATCGTGCCCCGTGGGCAGGGGACGCTGGTTCTCCGCCTTCGACGGCGTGACCGTGCGCGACCCGTCGGCGCTGGACATCGACCACCTCGTGCCGCTTGCCGAGGCGTGGGGCTCCGGGGCGCGGACGTGGACGACCGCCACCCGCGAGGCCTTCGCCAACGATCTCGGGTACTCGCGCACCCTGATCGCCGTGACCGCATCGAGCAATCGCTCGAAGGGGGACCAGGATCCGGCCGAATGGCTTCCTCCGCGAGCCTCGTACCGGTGCACGTACGTGAGCGACTGGATCGCGGTGAAGTGGCGATGGCGACTGTCCATCGACTCCCGCGAGGCCAGCGCCCTTCGGGTGCTCGTGCAGTCCTGCGGGAACCCTCGGATCAAGGCGCCCGCTCGCGCGCGCTAGTCCTGCGGGTCGAACCTGCGGAACCCGAAGTAGTAGACGTAGACGATGGCCAGGATCGGGCCCACGGTGATCATGAGGAAGGGCACCACCCCTCCGGTCCCCGCGCGGATGTAGCCAAAGGCCGTGACGACGACGGCGATGCCGATGATGACGGCAAGCGCGGCGAAGACGTACCGCTGCGGGGCGCGCGCCGACCAGGGAATGGACGTGACTTCGGTCTGGGATGGCTCGGCCATGGGATGAGCGTGGCATAGCGAAGCCGAGTCAGCCAGCTCAGAAGGGAATATCACCGTCGATGTCGACGCTCACGGACTCGGCATACGCCAGCAGCGACATGCGCGGCGATGAACCATCGCCGACCACTCCCCGTGTCGTCGGGTCGGGGGACTGGTCGCCGGGAATCGTGTCCCTGGCCGTGCCGCGATAGGCCGAGCACCAGCGCGAGACCGGGCACCACTCGCAGTGCCTGCCCACCGTGGGCTCGGCCGGCGAGTAGCAGATGGTGTCCACGGCCTCGGCGATCGTGGCCCGTGCGATGAGCACGCTCTCGGCGTCGGAAGTGTCGAAGCCGCGCACCTCGCGCCCGTCCGTCCGCAGGATCTCGACCTCGACCCGGCCCGGGCGCATCGATGTGCCGGCCTGGCCCGACACCTGGCCGGAGACCGGATCGAGCCCATCGGCGAGCATGCACAGCGTCACCGCGACCTGCGGATAGCGCTCGAAGACCTCGGCTGCGGTCTGCGGCATCTCGTGGTGCGCGCCGACGCTCTTCGTCTCCCGGACGAGGTAACCGTCGGCGGTCTCGAGGACGAGGTCTGCTCGCGTGCTCATCACGACATCGACGTCGGTGTCCCACGCCGTCAGCGACTGCTCGGGGTAGGCCGCCACGACGTCGTCCCTGTGGAGGGGGCAGCCCTCGATGTGCTGGATGAGGTAGGGCCGGAGTGCGGAGTACGTGGCCTCGTCCCAGCCGAGCAGCTCCGCGACCTCTCCGCGGCCTTCACCCGGGATCGGCAGGTCCTGGCTCGAGCACGGCACGAGCCGTCCATGGGCGTGCTCCAGCCAGGAATGCAGATGCGTGCCGCGGAGCATCGCCTCGGTCGTCTCGCGGCGGGCGCGCGGCAGCGACAGCTCCCGCTCGAGGTGGACCTGCCAGGTGCACGTGCGCGCCGCGGTCAGATCACCCGGACTCAGGGCCCGCGTCCACAGCGCCGGGCCGGCGACGCCGAGGACACCGGGCATGCGCGCAGGACCCGGGCACTCGTACCTCACCGGACACGTGGCGCAGCGTCCGCCGGGATTGAAGGCTCCGCCGCCGAGGACATGGATGCGATCGGACACGGTGCCGTGGAAGTCCGAACGGGCCTGATCGGCACTGACATCGAGCAGGAGCGCATCCGAGGCATCGAGCATCCCGATCTCGCGGACGCGCACGCTCTGCGCCGGGCCCGGCTGTGCCGAGGCCGCGGGCCAGCGCTCTCGCCAGATGCTGCCCTCCTGTCGCATGACGGCATCGGCAGCGACACGGGCGTAGACCGCGAGGTACGCCGCATCGCGGGGTCGGCTGCCCGCCTGCTCCCAGGTGAGCACGTGGAACTCGCGCATCGTCCCGTCGCGACTGACATGCAGCAGTCCCCAGGCGGACCACTCGACGCGGACATCCATCTCATCGACGGCGAAGAATTCGCGCACGACGGTCTCATCGGGCAGCTCGCCCGCATCGCGCAGTCGTGCGATCGCGATGAGGTAGCCCTGCAGTGCTTCACGGGCCGCATCGCGCGCGGGATCGGCCACGTCCCCGGTCGTCGTGGCGCAGACCTGGTCCAGCGCCACCTCGGGATCCTTGCCTGCCGACATGACGAGGTAGGCGGCATCCCGCGCCAGGCCCAGGGCGAAGGTGTTGTACGGCGGGTACGTCACGCGGACGGAGGGATCGCGGTCCACCTGGAGGGTGGGTCGGGCCTTGACGGCGATCTGGGTGGGGCACTCCCATCGCTGCTCGCCGCGCACATGCGCGGCGCTCACGCGGATCAGGCGATCGCGCACCACCACGCGCCACGGCGGGATCCAGGCCGGGATCGGCACCGGCGTCACTGCGTGGCCTCGGAGTCCAGGATGTCGATGAGGTCCTCGGCCACAGGCTCGGCATGTCGCTGGACCAGACCGCGATCCCGGAGCATCGCGTCGCTTTCGGCCGTGCCGGGCTTGGGCGCGGAACTGCGCTGCGCCGGGCAAGCCGGCTGGAAGTCGCAGTATCGGCAGAGGGGCCCCGGCCTGGCCTCCCACGCGCCCGCCCGCGCCATCGTGTCACGCTGCTCGTGCGCCAACTCCAGGTCCGCGAGAGCGCGACGGACGGCTGCGCCGTACACCGGTCGCGTCACCGCGCGCGGCTCCTTGAGGTAGAGCAACTCGATCTCGGCCGCGGGCTCGCCGGTGTCCTCCAGCGCCGCGGCGTACAGCAGCTGCTGTCGCCAGTAGGACCACCAGTACTTGGGCTTCGGCGCCCCGGTCTTGTAGTCCGTCACGCGCAGCCCGGCCTCAGCCTGGGCGATGCGATCGATGTGGCCGAGGAAGGGCAGGCCCGCGAGATCAGTGCGCACCTGACGCTCCAGGCCGTCGGGGGCGACCTCGATGTCCGCCGGCTGCTCGGTCTCCCAGTACGCCGCCAGCGCACGTCCGCTGCCCTCTCGCACCTCGACCTCATCGATCCCCTGGCCTTCGACCAGGGCGAGCTCATCGATCAGCGCCTGGGCGAGGTAGGCGTCGGCACGCTCGGGCACGCGCTCGTCCGGCGGCAGGGCGAGCAGGTGCTCGAGGGCCGAGTGGACGGCACGGCCGATGACGAGCGCGGCCGTGGACGGGGTCTCCCAGCGCTCGATGCGCTGCCACCAGTAGCGCAGCGGACAGCTGAGGAACTGCTCGATCGCGGTGGCGGACCAGGGGCGGTCCGGCGGTGCGGCCTCGGGCACGCGCACCGTGACAGGTGCGCGCGAGGATGAGCGTGGACCGGCCATGGCCTGAGCATGTCAGGTGGGTACGACGTCGGCAGGCGAAGACACTCGCGCGCCCGGATGGCACGCTTGGGTCGTGGCCGAACTCATCATCGCTCCCCGAAGCCTCGAGGTGCGCCTGAGCAGGTGGGAGAGGTTCGGCACCTTCCAGGGGAGTTTCGAGATCCCCTGGGATCACATCGACCACGCGGAGGCCGTGTCCGACATGTGGCCGCGCGTACGCGGCTGGCGGTGGCCCGGCATCGGCATCCCCCACGTCATCCTCGTCGGGCGCATGCGCTTCCGTGGCGGCCAGGACTTCTGCGCGCTGATCGGCACCAAGCCCGGGATCGTCCTGGACCTGCGCGAGGAGCCGTACCAGCGACTGCTCGCCACCGCCCCCAATGCCGGGCAGATCGTGTCCCGTGTGACGCGTGGCGAGCGCGACTAGGGCCTCGCCGGACCGCCTGCTGTGTCACTCTCTCCACCATGGGGGATGTGCTCGACTCGGTCACCGATGACCTGCTGACCCAGCAGTCCGTTTCGGCACTCGTTGCCTTCACCGTATTCCTCCTTGTCGCGTGTGTCTGGGCTATCTGGTCGCGCCGCAATCTCGCGCGGCTGCATCGCATCCCGCTGCGCATCCTCATCACCGGTTCGCGCGGCAAGTCCTCGACCGTCAGATTGATCCACTCCGCGCTGACGGCTGGAGGCATCCCCACGCTCGGCAAGATGACAGGCACCGCCTCGCGAGAACTCGACACCGCAGGAGCGGAGCACCCGACGAGCAGGATCGGCCAGGTATCGATCCTGGAGATGCTCGAGACCGTCCACCGATCGTTCAAGCGCGACGAGGTCGCTCCGGAGGCCATCGTGCTGGAATGCATGGCCGTCACGCCCGACCTGATCGACCTGTGCACGACCGACATCGTTCGTCCCCAGGTCACGATCATCACGAACGCCCTGTGGGATCACCTGGAGGAGCAGGGCACGACTCTCGAGCAGATCGCCGTCTCCCTGAGCGGGGCCATGACCGGGGCGGAGATCGCCATCACCGCTGAGCATCGCGAGGCCACGCGCGCCGTGCTCGCCTTCGAGGCGGATCGACACGGCTGCGCCTTCGATGCGGTGGATGGCGCGCA
Source organism: Candidatus Nanopelagicales bacterium (assembly GCA_023264215.1). The sequence continues at coordinate 2,773 of JALQSY010000080.1, read as the reverse complement.
GGTCCCGCGTGACATCCTCCAGCGTCTTCCGGGGGCCCACCCCGACAACGTGGCGATGGCCCTGGCGGTCGCGGCGTTCGCGGGCGTCGATCAGGTCACGGCCGTGCGGGGTCTGGAGGCCGCCACGGCCGAGCCACTGCCGACACTGCCGGTGGTCACCGAGATCGACGGCATCGAGTGGTGGTACCGGGACATCGGGTCGGTCAACGACACCGACAGCCTGACTCCGGCTCTGCAGTCGGCACGTGCCCAGATGCCGGAGGACGCAATCGTGCTGGCGATTCTTACGACCCGATGGGATCGGCCGCTACGCGCCATCCAATTCGCCGCGAGCATCACCCCCGCCGATGTCGACGGCATCGTGATCGTCGGCGAGCCCGACGTCATCGTCCGTCGCTTCGCCTACCGCGCCGGCTGGACCAGGGATCGGATCATCCGCGTGGGCACCTGGGGCTTCGGAGAGCGCCCGCTCTACCGTCGGATGAGCGGCATGGCCGAGCGCATCGCGGGGCGCCGTCCCGAGCGCGTGGCGCTCATCGGCATGGAGAACAACCACCAGTACGTCGCGGATCTCATCCGGGACAAGATGCTGGGGAGGGACGTCCTATGACGGCCTTCACCGATCCCGCGCTCTTTCGCCTGCTGCTCGTGGTCTCCGTCGCCATCGCCTTCGCGGTCTACACCCGCTTCCATCTCGTGGGCGGAGGTTCTGTCGCGGGGGGCTACATCGCCATCCTGGCCATCACCGGCACCTGGCAGACGCTGCTCGGCGTCGCCGTCGTCACGCTCCTCACGCTCAGCATCGTGCGTGGGCTGATCCTGCGCTTCGCAGCACTGCCCCGATCCATGATCTTCGTCCTCGCCGTGCTCACCGGTGCCGTCCTGACGACCGTGCTCATCGCGATCACGCCCGTGATCGAGTCGGTCAGTGGATTCGTGGGTGTGTCGATCGCATTCGGGGCCTTCGTCGTCCCCGGGTTGATCTCCTACGACGTCTCGCACCAGGGCTTCCCGAGGACGATGCTGGCGCTCGGCCTGGTCACCGCGGGCACTCTCGCGATCTGCCTGCCGACATTCCTGCTCATCTCCGGTCTGCCCGCGAGCACCGAGAACGTCGCACCCATCGTCGAGCGCATCCCCGAGCGCTCGCTGGACTACGCCATCCTCCTCGCCATCGTCGCCGGCGGTGTGCTGCGCTTCACCGGGGGCCTGCGCACCGGCGGCTTCATCGGTGCACTGTTCATCGTGGAGTTCTTCACGATCACGGCGTTCATCACGGTGCTGGCCGCCGCCCTCGTGACGCACGCCCTCGTGCGCGTGTACGACCGGCTCGTGCTCATGTCGCCCCGTCAACGCAGCATGTTCGCCCTCATTCTCGGGGCGCTCGTGGCCTGGTTCTCGCTCTACTGGGGGTCGGCACTCGGCTGGACTCCCGCGATGGAGGCCAACACCTACACGCTGTCGCCCCTGCTGGCCGTGGGTCTGGTCGCGGCGGACATGGGGCGAAGCCGTTCCGATGCGCTCCGCACGGTGGTGGGCACGGCCATCGCATGCGTTGTCATCGCCATCGGAGTCTGGATCACCGCCGGCCTCGGGCCGATCGCCGGAGTGATCTATCTGATCGCCTTGGCAGCGGCCGCGACACCCGGGATCCTCACGGTCGTGCGGGCCTGGGGGGCGGCCGAGGCGGCCGGCCGCGCCCGCACCGGCACAATCACCCCGTGACCACACGAGTGCGAGTGCGCAGAGCCACACCGAGGGCGCGGATCGCGGCTGCCATTGCAGCCCTGGCCTGCGCCCTCGGCCTCATCGTCGCGGCGCCGCTCGCCGGCACGCTTGCCGTGGCCGACGATGCGCCCAGCCGGCTCGACGCGGACGGCTCCGCCGTCCCGCCGCGCCCGAGTGGATGGGTGGCGCAGATCGGCACGTACGACTACCTCGTTCAGCCGGACTACGACGGTCTGGCCCCGGTGCGCGCTGCCATGGGTGCATCGAAGTCGGACCGTCCGACCATCGGGCTGGGCACCTTCGACCGCTTGAACGGCGAGCTCGTCATGGTCGGCGGCACGGTCTACCGGGTCGGGACCGACGGCGCTCCGCGCGCGGTGCCCATCTCGCGATCCACGCCGTTCTTCGAAGCCGTTCGATTCACCCCCCAGGCGTCGATGCGGGTGCCCGCGGGCACGCAGTGCTCCGCTCTCGTGCCGATGATCGATGAACTCGCCGCCACGTCCGGTGGGATGGTTGCCGTACGCATGAACGGCACCTTCGCGAACCTCACCGCCCGCAGCGTGCCGGCCCAGTCCCAGCCCTATCCCCCGCTCGCTGACGTGGTGGCAGCACAGACGGTGTTCCCGCTCGAGCAGGTCCGGGCCACCCTGGTCGGCTTCCGGACCGGCAGCGACCTCCTCGGCGTGGGCGCTCCGGGGCTGCACCTGCATGGGCTCACCCGGTCTCGCGACGCGGGCGGCCACATCCTCAGTTGCACCACGGGGGACGACGTACGGCTGACGATCCAGCGCACCCGCGGCGTACGCCTCGTCGCAGCCCCCTGACGCTGGCTGCCCAAGCCCCGCCGCGACGAAACCGACGCTTGGTGACACCTACGACGGCCCAAAAGCGTCACGAAGCGTCGCTTTCGCGCGTGCATCGCTTCCCGACCGCCACACCCCACGCCCGGCGACGGGCGTCGCTGACGCCTAGTCGAAGCGCGACTGCGCGCGCCACAGGTCGATGCCGGCCTCGACGGCGTACTGATCGATGGCGGCGATCT
>JALQSY010000007.1 GCA_023264215.1 Candidatus Nanopelagicales bacterium | reverse complement strand
ACCTGCCGGTAGCCCTCGTACTGGCCGCGGATGATGTCATCGGCACGGATCGGCCTCATGCCGCGGAACACATCAAGTCGACGATCGCCGATCGGGTCATCACCGGCACCCGGCGGCTCCATGAGGATGAGTGCCAGGACCTGCAGGAGATGGTTCTGCACGACGTCGCGCAATGCCCCGACCTTGTCGTAGAACGACCCGCGGTCCTCCACCCCGAAGTCCTCGGCCATGGTGATCTGGATGGAGTCGACGTACTCCCGACGCCAGAGCGGCTCGAGCCAGGAGTTGGCGAAGCGCACGAACACGATGTCCTGCACCGGCTCCTTGCCCAGGAAGTGGTCGATGCGCAGGATCTGATCCTCGGTGAGCACCTGGTGCAGCCGGTCATTGAGCTCGCGGGCCGTATCCAAGCTCGTGCCGAAGGGCTTCTCGACAGCGACCCTGCAGCCGTCGGTGAGGTCGGCAGCACCGAGTTGCTCCACCACCGGGCCGAAGAGCGACGGCGGTATCTCGAGATAGAACAGCGGATGCTTGCGGTCCGCGATGTGCGCTGCCAGCCTGTTGTAGAGCCCGGCATCCGTGAAGTCGCCGCTGACATACGTCATGCGCTCGATCAGGCGCGTGAGCACGGCGTCGTCCACCTTCTCCCCACCGGCCTCGAGCACCTCGTGCACCGCCTGACGGGTCTCGTCCCACAGGCCCTGGTCGCCGATGTCCTCGAAGGCGACGCCGACGACCGGGATGGTGAGCAGTCCGCGGCGCTCGAGGTGGTACAGCGACGGGAGAGTCATCTTGTGGGCCAGGTCCCCGGTGATCCCGAAGATCACGAGCACATCCGAGTGCACGTGGCCGGCTCGGTTCGACATGTCGCCCCCTACAGGTAGAGACCGGTGTTGTTGTCCGCGTGCCGGGCGGCCGCCACGGCATGCACGTCGCGCTCGCGAAGGAGCACGTACTCCAGCCCGTGGAGCTCGACCGAGCCGCGATCCTCCGGCTCGAAGAGCACCCGGTCACCGACCTCGATGGTGCGCACGGTGGGACCGACGGCGACCACGCGCGCCCAGGACAGCTTGCGGCCGACCTGGGCGGTCGCGGGGATCACGATCCCGCCCGACGAACGCCGTTCTCCCTCATCCGCGCCGGGACGCACGAGGACGCGGTCGTGCAGGAGGCGAATCGGGATCGACCCGTCGGGCGCTGGTGTGGTGTCGGGCGCATCCACGGTGCTCGTCATCGTCAGGACCGGGCGCTCAGTGGCAGTGGCAGCGACGACGGCTGCGACGCCAGCGGCGCAGGACCACGAGGGTCACGACGGCGCCCGCGACCATGGCCACGCGCTCAGGGCGCACTCCGCCGTACTCGTCGGTGAAGAAGCCCTTGACCGCGTTGACCCCCCGGTGAGCGAGCGCCTGGGGGGTCGTCTCCGACTTCAGCTGCTCGATCGTCGACGTGAGGTTGTCGCGCGCCGCGGCGATCTCGGCCTCGAGTTGCGCCGCCGAGGGTGCGGGAGCGCCGTCCTTGGACTCGGTCACGCGCCGCAGCCTACGCCGCCGATCCAGGCCCTGCCGACACGGCCCTTACTGCAAAGATTTTGCATTTAGGCCCCTTCTCCCCCTAGGGTCCTGGCATGCGTCCTCATCTGCCCCGCGCCCTGTCCCTCTCCTCGGTCGGCCTCGCCGTCGGCCTCATCCTCGCCGGATGCGCAGGAGGGGACTCGGGCTCCTCGGAAGCGACGTCGAGCGCTCCCTCGTCGGGCCTGGTGGTCGCGACCACCGTCGCGCCCCTCACGTCCATCGTCGCGGCGGTGGCGGGAGACAAGGTCACGATCGAGGGCATCGTCCCCGAGGGCACCAACTCGCACACCTTCGAGCCCGAGCCGCAGACAGCCGAGCTGCTCAGCACGGCGGACCTCATCTTCGTCAATGGCCTGAAGCTGGAGGATCCGACCATCGGACTGGCCGAGGCCAACAAGAAGTCCGATGCCGAGATCGTCGAGCTCGGGACGTCGGTCCTGCCTGAGTCCGAGTACATCTTCGACTTCTCCTTCCCCGAGGAGGACGGCAAGCCCAACCCGCATCTGTGGACCGATCCGGGATACGCCGTGGCCTACGCCGACATCGTTCGGCAGAAGCTGAGCGAGCGCGATCCAGCCAACGCCGCCGAGTACCAGGCGAACTTCGAGGCTTTCAAGGTCGAGGCGGACAAGCTCGCGGAAGCCGTGCGGGCCGACCAGGGCTCCGTCCCGGACGGCCAGCTCAAGCTCGTCACCTACCACGACGCCTACGCGTACTTCGCCGACAACTTCGGGTGGGAGGTCGTCGGTGCCATCCAGCCCAGCACCTTCGACGAGCCGACGCCGGCCGAGATCGCCGGCCTCATCGAGCAGATCCGGGCTGAGGGAGTGCCGACGATCTTCGGCTCCGAGGTCTTCCCGTCGTCGGTCCTCGAGGCGATCGCCGCCGAAACGGGCGTGCGCTACGAGGATTCGCTTCGCGACGACGACCTGCCCGGCGCTCCCGGCGAGTCCGAGCACTCGCTGCTCGAACTGCTGCGCTACAACTACCGGACGATGATCGCCGGCCTCGGCGGACAGCCCACTGCCCTCGACGCCCTCGTCTTCGAGATCAAGGTCCCGGATCGGGCGTACTACCCTCAGTGACCGTGCCCACCCTGATCGAGCTGTCATCGGTCTCCGCCGGCTACGGTCGCACGACCGTGCTGCACGGCGTCGACCTGTCGATCGACGGGGATGAGTTCACGGGCATCGTGGGTCCTTCGGGTGCCGGCAAGACGACGCTGCTGCGCGTGCTGCTGGGCCTGCTCACCCCATCCTCAGGGACCATCACGCGGGCGCCCGGCCTGAGGCTGGCGTACGTGCCCCAGCTCGAGACCGTCGACTGGAAGTTCCCCGTCACGGTCTTCGAGTGCGTCCTCATGGCCAGGACCGAGCATCGTTTCCTCCCGTGGCCGTCCGCCCAGGAACGACAGGCCGTCCACCGCGTGCTCGACCGTCTGGGCATCGCCGATCTCGCGGACCGCCACATCCGCGAGCTGTCCGGCGGCCAGCAGCAGCGCATGTTCCTAGCGCGAGCCCTCCTCCGGGAGCCGGCAGTCCTGCTCCTGGACGAGCCCACCAGCGGAGTCGACATCAACACCCGGCACGACGTGCTGCATCTCCTGGGCGACCTTCACGCCGACGGCATGGCGATCGTCCTCACCACGCATGACCTCAACGGCATGGCCGCTCACCTGCCCAACCTCGTGTGCGTCAACCGCCACATCGTCGCCGAGGGGTCGCCGCGTGAGGTCATCGTCCCGAGTGTGCTCGAGGAGACCTTCGGGGCCCGGCTCGAGGTCCTGGAGCACCTGGGCATGCCGATCGTCGTCGATACGGCGCACCCGACGAGGGAGGCGATCTAAGATGGAGACCCTGCTCGAGCCGCTGTCCTTCGCGTTCTTCCAGAAGGGTCTGATCGTCGCGACCCTGTCCGGTGCTCTCCTTGGATTCATCGGCGTCTACATCGTGCTCCGGGGGATGAGCTACATCGGACACGGACTCTCGCACGCGATCTTCGGCGGCTACGCCGCGATGCAGCTCTTCGCCGCCCAGTTCTACGTCCTCGGCGCCGGGCTCTGGGGCATCGCCTCCGCCATCGCGATCACGTCGGTGGCACGACGCGGGCGGGTCGGTGCCGACGCTGCCATCGGTGTCATCACCACCGCCTCCTTCGCCCTCGGCGTCGCACTGTTCAGCAAGTTCGGATCTTCCGGGCCGGCGTTCGACAATGCGCTCTTCGGCAGCATCCTCGGCATCACGAACAGTCAGATCCTGTGGCTGATCCTGGTCATGGTCTTCGCCGGTCTCGTGGTCCTCCTGCGCTATCGCGAGTTGCTCTTCACCACCTTCGATCCCGACGTCGCGGCGGCGTCGGGGATTCGAGTAGCGCGCGTCGAGGCACTGCTGATGATCGTCCTCGCCCTGTCGATCCTGGTCACGCTCAACGTCATCGGCGTCACCCTGGTAGCGGCGATGCTGGTGATCCCAGCGGTCGTCTCGCGCATGCTCACCGACTCCTTCGGGCGCATGCTCGCGCTGTCGACGGTGATCGGGCTGGCCTGCGGACTCGTCGGGATGTACCTGAGCTACTACGCCGGTGTGCCGTCGGGCACGATGATCGTCCTGGTCGGTGCAGTCGTCTTCCTCGTCGTCTTCGCCATCACCGGCGTCCGTGGACGCGAGCGTGCCGCGGGAGTCGACGACCACACCGGCCCGCGTGCCACGATTCCCGCATGACCCGACTCCAGCCCGGCGACCTCGCTCCGGCCTTCACCCTCCTCGACGACCACGGCGACAAGGTCACCCTGCGCTCCTACAGGGGCACGCCGGTGATCCTCTACGCCTATCCGGCCGCGATGACCCCTGGCTGCACGACCCAGGCCTGCGATTTCCGGGACTCCCTCGCCCCGCTCACCAAGGCTGGTTACGCCGTACTCGGCATCTCCCCCGACCCGGTCGACACACTCGCGGAGTTCCGCAAGCAGGACCGGCTCACCTTTCCCCTGCTCTCGGATCCCGACCACAGGGTCCTTGCCAAGTACGGCGCGTACGGGGAGAAGAAGCTCTACGGCAAGGTCGTCGTCGGCGTCATACGGTCGACGTTCGTCATCGATGCCAAGCAGCGCATCGAGCGTGCGATGTACGGGGTCAAGGCGACGGGCCACGTGGCGAAACTCCGCCGCGACCTAGGCCTGAACTAGCCGGCGGGTAGCCTGAACCCACGCGGGCGTGGCGGAATTGGCAGACGCGCAGGATTTAGGTTCCTGTGTCCTTGACGTGAGGGTTCAAATCCCTCCGCCCGCACATTCTGCGAGGACGGGTACCGCCGGGCGATGGTTCCCGTGTCGAGACCTACCAGCGATACCCCTGACGACAGTAGGTCGGTGTCTGACTGTGGCAATGGGGGCAGGCCAATCTTGGCGCCGCCACATCGGATCGCGCAAAAGCGACGCTTCGTGACACTTCCGAGGCCTCTGGAGTGTCACGAAGCGTCGCTTTCGCGATGCCGCGCGCCAGGCAACGTGCCGTTCCTGGGGCGTCGCCTGATGCGACCCATGACGAATTGGCGTCGGCCCGCGCGATGACTACGGCGTAGGACGCTCCGGCTTCAGCGCATCGGCCAGGTGCGCGATCTGGCCGGTGAGCTCGCTGGGCAGCACCCACACCTTGTTAGCCGAACCCTGAGCGATCTCCGGCAGCGTCTGCAGGTACTGGTACGCGAGCACGTGGCTGTCGGGCTTGGCCTGGTGGATTGCCTCGACGACCTTGACGATCGCCTCCGACTCACCCTGCGCCCGCAGCACCGCAGCCTGCGCGTCACCCTCGGCTCGCAGCACCGCCGCGGTCTTCTCGCCCTCGGCGGTGAGGATCGCCGACTGCTTGTCGCCTTCGGCGGTGAGGATCGCAGCGCGCTTGTCGCGCTCGGCACGCATCTGCTTCTCCATCGACTCCTGCACGCTGCGCGGCGGGTCGATCGCCTTGATCTCGACGCGGTTGACGCGGATCCCCCACTTGCCCGTGGCCTCGTCGAGGACGCCACGCAGTTGAGCGTTGATGCTGTCACGCGATGTGAGCGTCTCCTCCAGATCCATGGAGCCGATGACGTTGCGCAGGGTCGTCACGGTCAACTGCTCGATGCCGGTGAGGTAGTTGGCGATCTCGTACGTCGCCGCCTTGGGGTCGGTCACCTGGAAGTAGATGACCGAGTCGATGCTGACGACGAGGTTGTCCTCGGTGATGACCGGCTGCGGCGGGAAGGAGACCACCTGCTCGCGCAGGTCGACCCGCGAGCGCACCTTGTCGACGACGGGGATCACGAAGGCGAGTCCGGCGTTGAGTGTGCGGTGATAGCGGCCGAGGCGCTCGACGATGCGCGCGTGCGCCTGGGGCACGACCTTGACGGTCGATGCCACGAGCGCGACCGCGACCGCGGCGATGACGATGGCGACGATGAGTGCTTCCATGTTCCCTCCCGACTATCCGGCGACCAGGGCTGTCGCCCCATCGATCTCGAGCACGTGCACCCGCTGACCGACGCTGAAGACGCTGTCCCCGTCGTATGCCCGCGCAGACCAGACTTCGCCAGCGAGCTTGATCCGCCCGTCGCGGCCGTCGACGGCTTCGAGGACCACCGCCTCGGTGCCCACCAGGGCGGCGACGCCGGTCCGCACGGCGCGTGGGGTGCGCATGTGGCGCTTGGCGATGGGCCGGACCACGGCGAGCAGGGCCACCGAGACGAGCGCGAAGACGCCCACCGAGACGGCGGGGGGCGCACCCAGCGCGGCCGTGAAGCCGCCTGCCGCGGCGCCGCCGGCGATCATGAGCAGGATCAGGGTGCCGCCGGTGACCACATCGGCCACGGCGAGCACCCCTGCGGCGACGATCCACCACACCCACGCGTCCATACGTCCACGTTACGTCGGCCCCGGGGAAATGGCGAGTCAGGGCGCAGGTTCGCTACGAGGAGGCGACCGGAGAATCGAGCATGTGCCCGGTAATGTCGTCGATCGTCGACTCGTCACCCGTGACGGGCGTGATGGTGAGCCGCACCGGCGCCTTGGCGATCTCCATGAGCTGCTTCATGTTGACCTGGCGGATCCGCTGGTCCGCGTAGCTCCGCCATGCGTACGTGAGCTCGCGCGAATCCCGTCCGACGGTGACCTGCGTGAAGTCAGCCGTGTCGCCAACCTTCGCTGCACCCATGGGGATGTCGAACGCGTTCAGCAGATGGAAGAGTTCCTGCATGCCATCAATGGTCGTGGTGGGCGTGGGGTGGTTGGCCGCGAAGAATGCCGCCCGAACGAAGCGGCTGGGCGGCGAGTAGTCGCCCGGAAGCCCTAGGGCACCGCTGCCGATGCCGGTGGCGTTCACGGTCGTGCCGAAGACCGTGCTGGTCTGCAATGTCTCGGTGGAGATGTTCATGTACTGCGTCAGGTTGAGCAGATGGAAGGGCAAGTCGGGTGAGTTGGTGAAGGCTCCGGTCGGGTTCTCCGTGACCTGCAACGAGCCAGCCTGAGTCGGCTCCAGCGCGACATGACGGCCCTGCGCGTCGATCAATTGGTAGTGCAGGGGCGGAGCCGCGGGGCCCCAGCCCTGCACGGGCACGTCTACGACCGTGAGCTCCGCAATGGCGGCAAGGGCTTCATCGATCGTCGTGCACGTGGTCAGGATGTAGTGCGTCACGTCGGTGGGATTGAGTGACTTTGCCGGATCGACGGTGGCGGGGTCGGCGTACTGCGCCTGACCGGCGAAGTAGAACGCTCCCGCCATGAGCCCCGCGTCGTTGATCCCGTCCATGATCGACATGGCGCCGAAGGTCGCCACCCCGAGTGCGGCGTGGGCGCTCGTCCAGGACTTGCCGCTGCCATTCGGCAGCACGGACGACAGCGCCGACCCCACTGGGAGGAACAGCACGTCGTACTGCAGGATTAGACCGAACTCGCAGGTGCGCCCTGCGACAACCCCATTGGTGCAATCAAGCCTGATTCCCGTGCACATGACCCCTCCTCGTTCCGGTGGGCGGAGGCTATCGGGCGAGCACCGTGCGGGCCAGCAGTCTGAGGGCTTGCCCTCGGTGGCTGATGGCGTCCTTCTCGTGGGGCCTCAATTCGGCGGTGGTGAGGGCATAGCCGGTCGGCCGGAAGATCGGGTCGTAGCCGAAGCCGCCGCTGCCGTGCGGCTCGCGGGCGAGCGACCCCTCGAGGATGCCTTCGACGACGTGCTCATCGCCATCGGAGTTCACCCACGCCGCCGCGCACACGAACTGCGCGCCCCGGCGCACATCCGGCACTTCGGACATCTGGGCGAGGACGAGCTCGAGATTCGCCACGTCGTCGCCGTGCCTGCCGGACCATCGAGCGGAGAGGATTCCCGGCATTCCGTGGAGGGCGTCGACGCACAGGCCTGAGTCGTCCGCGATCGCCGGCAGGCCCGTCGCCCGCATGGCCGAGCGTGCCTTGAGCAGCGCGTTGCCGGCGAACGTCGTCTCCGTCTCGGCAACGTCGGGCGCATGGTCGGGCAGGGGCAGGAGCTCGATGTCGACACCCTCGCCCTGGAGGATGCGCGTCACCTCGGCGACCTTGTGGTCATTGCGCGTGGCGAGTACGGCTGTCAGGGGCCCGGCGGGGCGGCCATGCCACCCCTCTTGGGCTGTCATGTCGACAGCGCGGCGCGCTGGAGGGTCGTGAGCTCCGCGCAGCCTGCTGCCGCGAGATCGAGGAGCTGGTCCAGGAGCCTGCGATCGAAGGGCTCGCCCTCTGCGGTGCCCTGGACCTCGACGTAGGTGCCGCTGCCGGTCATGACGACGTTCATGTCGGTCTCGGCGCGCACGTCATCGTCGTAGTGCAGGTCCAGGCGAGGCTCTCCGTCGATGATGCCGACGCTGACCGCGGCGACCGAGTCGATGAGCGGGTCGCCCTTGAGATGCCCCTCGCCCTTGGCCCACGCGATGGCGTCCGCGAGCGCCAGATAGGCCCCCGTGATGGCGGCTGTGCGGGTGCCCCCATCAGCCTGGAGCACATCGCAGTCGAGAACGATGGTGTTCTCACCGAGCGCCTCCATGTCGATGACCGCGCGCAGGCTGCGGCCGATCAGGCGCGAGATCTCCTGGGTGCGACCGCCCAGCCGGCCCTTGACCGACTCGCGGTCGCTGCGGGTGTTGGTCGACCGCGGCAGCATCGCGTACTCCGCCGTGACCCAGCCGCGCCCGGAGTCCTTGAGCCAGCGCGGCACACCGGGGGTGAAGCTGGCCGCGCACAGGACCCTCGTGCGTCCGAAACTCACCAGGGTCGAGCCCTCAGCCTGGTCGAGCCAGCCGCGCTGGAAAGTCACGGGGCGGAGCTGCGCGGACTGTCGTCCATCGGTTCGCGTGGTCATGGGAGCCGACCCTACCGAGGGCTCGCGCACGCAAGAAGGACGGTCGAGGGGTCAGTCCATCTCCGCATGCACCGCTGCCCGACCCGGAATTCGCGGCTCAGTATCGACAAAACTCGCACTCAGCAGCGAATTGCAAGGACTCCTAGGCCACGTCGATGACCAGACCGCTGGAGGCCAGCATGAGTTCGCCATCGAAAGCAGGTCGCGCCTCGGCCAACGTCTGCCGGGGGTCGTTCCATGCCACGAGGTGGGTGAGGACGAGCACGCGCGCACCGGCGGCCTGGGCGTGCTCGGCGGCCTGGCGGGCCGTGAGGTGTACGTCGGGTGCGGGCTGCGCGTCGAGGCAACTGGCTTCGAACACGGCAACGTCCGCCTCCCGTGCGAGTTGGACCAGGGCGGGCGACTCGCCCGTGTCGCCGGAATAGGCGACGGTGCGCCCGTCCGCGCTCACGCGAAGGCCATAGGCCTCGACCGGGTGGTTGACGCGCGCCGCGGTCACGGTGAAGGGGCCGATCCGGTGCTCCCCCGTGACGAGATCGTGGAAGTCGAACTGCCCGGTCATGCCCGGGTCGTCCGGCAGGTCGTACGCGCGGGCCATGCGCGCCGCAGTGCCATTCGGGCCCCATACGGGGATCCTGGGCCGAGGGCCGTCCGGGTGGTAGCGCTGCGCGACGTACAGGCCGCACAGATCCAGGCAGTGGTCCGCATGGAGATGTGAGAGCACGATGGCATCGATATCGCCGAGTTGGATGTGCTGCTGGAGCGCACCGAGCGCACCATTGCCGAGGTCGAGGACGAGCCGGAATCCGTCATGCTCGATGAGGTAGCACGATGCGGGCGAGTCAGGACCGGGGAACGACCCTGCGCAGCCGATCACCGTGAGGCGCATCCTTGCAGCCTACGCGGACGCCTTCGATCGACTCCTGTGGTGCCGCCAGCACACGGCAGCAAGCTCTGGAAGCAGATCGCGGCTGCGCTTGGCGAACCAGGGAGTGCCGTGACGGGCGAGCCACCACGCCTTCGTGAGATTGGTCGGTTGGGATTCGCAAGGACTCAGCAGGTCTCGGCATTGGCCCCAGCCCATCGGAGCCAGCGCCGTGAGGGCCATCTCCGCCAGGGCTCGATGACCGAATGCACTCGGATGAAGTCGATCGACTGACCAGGCTGCCCGGGTTGCTGTGATCGGGGAGGCCCCGGGATCGATGATGGCCACTCGTTCTGCTCCGGCAAGCCGTGCTCGGACCTCGGCGTTCACCTCGACCGCGCGTTCGCCGAGGACCTCACGCACGATTCTCGGGCCTGGGAGCGTCTTGCGGGGATCATGCAGGAGGACGACGAGGACGTCCGCTCCCCGCCGGCTCAGGCGATCGACAGCGCACTCGACGTGGACACCGACATCGGCTGCGCGGAAGTCACCGCGCAGTACGTCGTTTCCACCGGCCAGCACGGTGGCAAGCGCCGGGTGCAGCGCGCACGCTGCCTGAAGTTGGCCACGCGTCACATCACGGGCCCGCGCCCCAATCTGGGCTTGGTTGCGAAAGGAAGTCATTCCCAGGGCCCACGACAGGTGGGCAGCCCAGCCCGAAGGGGTCCCCACATCGCCTACTCCGACCGTGACGCTGTCTCCGAGCGCGACGAGCGTCGACATCGTCACGTCCAGGCGCTCACGCGATCACCGTGGACGTCCAGCATCGCCGCGACCGCCCGTGACCACGGATACTCCTCGGCGCGTCGCCTGGCTGCTCTGCGCCGACCGTCGACGGGGCGACGCAGCAGGCTCATGATGGCCACGGCGAGTGCCGACGGCTCGGGCGCCACTGCCTGACCAGCCGCACCCGATGCGATGTCGACAAGCGCGCTCGTACGAGACGCCACCACAGGTGTTCCACTCGCGAGTGACTCAAGGGCTGCTAGACCGAAGGTCTCGATCGGACCCGGATTCACGGCCACGTCTGCTGACGCGAGGATGGCCGCCAGGCGGTGACGATCCTGCACGTGGCCGAGGAAGGTCACCGGAAGGCCCCGAGCCGCTCGCCTGACGCGGGATTCCCAGGCCCCTGTTCCGATGATGAGCAGTCGTGCCTTCACGCCCCGGCGCCTCAAGCACTCGACGGCACCTAGCGCCAAATCCGGTCGCTTCTCCTTGGAGAGGCGCGTGCACGAGACCAGGAGCACATCGCTGTCGTCACCAAGGAGCGACGTTCTCAGATCGTCGTCTCGACGCGACGGGTGGAAGGTGATCAGGTCGACACCGAGGGGAATCCGAATGACATTGGTCGCTCCGATGCGCTCGAACTCCTCGGCTGCGAACGCCGTCGTGGCCACGATGCGATCGAAGCGGCCCATCGTGCTGCGATTCCACATGTCGGCCCAAAATCCGTACGGCAGGAGAGGTGGAGCGAACGCCCGGAGGACGCCGTCGATTCGTTCATGCGCCCACATGACCGAAGGAACGCCGGCAGCCGCCGCCCACCATCCAAGGGGGCGAAGGGTGAGGCGATCAGCAACCTCGAGGGCATCGGGCTTGAGGTCGTCGAGGAGTGTGCAAAGCATGTCGACATCCGTGATGGCGCGGTACCCGCCCGAACGGGGAATCGCTCGCGACGGGACCGTGATCAGCGTGCCCCAGGGCCTGGTCACCTCGCGCAGGCCACGGCGCTCGTCCGGGACGATGATCACTGCGTCATGGCCCCGGCGACGGTATCCATCGGCTAGCGACTCCATGGTCGTGCGCAGACCACCACTGGACTGCGAGTAGAAGTTCGCTACCTGCACGATGCGCATCGGTCCTCCACCTACGCCACCTGTCGCGCCTGACCGTCAGGGATCCCCGTGAGTTCGCAGTAGTTGTCGAGGAGCGCATCGCCCACGCTCTCCCACGTCCGCTCACGCACGCTCTCGCGAGCGCATCGACCCATCGCCCGTGACTTGGCCGGATCCCCCACCAAGTCGATGACCATTTCACGGAGGACGTCGAGGTCCCCCGGCGGATACAACCAGCCGTTGCGGCTCGCATTGACCAGGTCCAGCGGGCCTCCCGCGCCGACTGCGACAGCGGGAACACCTGATGCCAACACCTCCTGCAGGCTCTGGCAGAACGTCTCGTGCGGACCTGTGTGGACGCCCACGTCCAGAGTCGCGATGGCCCGGCTGAGCTCCCTGCCCCCGAGGAACCCCAGGAAGGCCGCACCCGGGAGTGCGCGCTCCAGCCGGCCACGATCGGGGCCATCCCCAATGACGACCAACCGAACGTTCGGCAGGCCCCGAAGAACACGCAGATCATCGACGCACTTCTCGGGGGCAAGCCGTCCGACGTAGCCGACCAGGGCCTCACCGCGTGGCGCAAGTCGCCTCCGAAGCACGCGCGAGCGATGGCCTGGGCTGAAGCGGTCGCTGTCCACGCCGCGGGGCCATAGCCGAACTCCTGTGATGCCCTCCTGAGCGAGTTGATCCACGGCAGCGCGAGACGGCGCCAGGTTGAGCTGAGCGCGACCGTGGATGGCCCTCAGTCGACGCCAGATGAGGCGTGCAAGGGGCGCAGCGCCGTACCTGGTCACGAACCCGGCGAGGTCGGTCTGGTACGAGGCCACGACGGGGATGCCTAGGGCATTGGCGGCCCGAAGTGCTGGAGGACCCGTGAGGAACGGACTCGCGAGGTGGACCACATCCGCCTGGTACTCGCCAAGGCAATCGGCCATCTGGCGCGACGAGCCAAGCGAGATCCTCACCTGCGGATAGCGGGGCGTGGGCAAACTCGGCATGGCGTGGATGGGAGTCCCGGCGTAACTCGATGGCGGTGGGACTCCCGTCGAGGTCGGGGCAAGCACCACCGCATCGTGACCTCGTCGCTCGAGGTGCTCAAGGATCCGCAGCACCGAGTTCGTCACGCCGTTGACATGCGGCAGGAAGGACTCCGTGATGATGCCCACTCGCATGACGTCAGTGCAGCGCAGAGATTGCTGACATAGGTCGTCGCCGACATGTCCTGTCGGCAACCATCATGTGAAGGCTTCGACTGGATTGCCTAGGCGCGCTCGACGGCGCCGATCTCCGGGCCTAGGAATCGCGTCCCGAGCGCAGCGAACTCCCCGGGGTCTCCCGTCGACAAGAAGCGGTGGTGCGGCTCTGGCAATGCCGGATCCCTCGTGAGCCCGTGCTCGGCGAGGGTCCGGTAGACGTCCTTGGCCGTCTCCTCCGCGCTCGACACGAGCGTGACCCCGTCGCCCATGACGTAGGAGATCACTCCCGTGAGCAGGGGGTAGTGGGTGCAGCCGAGGACCAGAGTGTCGACGTCGGCTTCCTGCAGCGGGGCGAGGTAGTCGCGTGCAACGGTGAGTAGCTCGTCGCCCCCGGTGACACCGGACTCGACGAACTCGACGAATCGCGGACACGCCTCGCTGGTGATCTGCAGGTGCGGCGCCGCCGCGAAGGCGTCGTCGTACGCGCACGAGGTGATCGTCGCCCGCGTGCCGATGACGCCGATGCGTCCTGTCCGCGTGGCGCTGACGGCCCGGCGCACGGCGGGATGGACAACCTCGACGACGGGGATGTCGTAGCGTTCGCGGGCGTCGCGGAGCACCGCCGCACTCGCGGAATTGCACGCGATCACCAGCATCTTGACATCCGAGTCGACCAGATGATCCATCACGTCCAGGGCATACGAGCGCACCTGCGCGATCGGCAGTGGGCCGTAGGGACCGCGTGCCGTATCCCCGATGTAGAGGATGGGCTCGTGCGGGAGTTGATCGAGGACCGCGCGGGCGACGGTGAGGCCCCCCACTCCGGAGTCGAAGATCCCGATGGGCCGGTCAGCGTCGCTCACGCCCACACCGTGCCCTCGAGTCGGTCCTCCGCCTCATCGATCGTGCCCTCGTACGCTCCGGTCGACAGGTACTTCCATCCGCCATCGCAGACGATGAACGCGATGTCGGCGGGTTGGCCCGCCTTCACGGCCTTGTTGGCCAGGCCGAGTGCCGCGTGCAGGATCGCGCCGGTCGAGATCCCCGCGAAGATCCCCTCCTGATCGAGGAGTTCGCGGGTACGTCGCAGCGCGTCGCGCGGCCCGACCGAGAAGCGCGTCGTCAGCACGTCGGGGTCGTACAACTCGGGCACGAAGCCCTCGTCGAGATTGCGCAGGCCGTAGACCAGCTCGCCGTAGCGCGGCTCGGCCGCGACGATCTGGACATCGGGCTTGTGCTCGCGCAGGTAGCGACCCGCCCCCATGAGGGTGCCCGTCGTGCCCAGCCCCGCCACGAAATGGGTGATCGTGGGCAGATCCCTGAGGATCTCCGGGCCCGTCGTCGCGTAGTGCGCCTCGGCATTGGCCGGATTGCCGTACTGGTAGAGCATCACCCAGTCCGGGTGCTCGGCCGCCATGCGGCGGGCCACGCGCACCGCCTCGTTGGAGCCGCCGGCACCCGGCGAGTAGACGATCTCAGCGCCCCACATGCGCAGGATCTGCGTCCGCTCCGACGAGGTGTTCTCCGGCATCACGCAGACGAGCTTGTAGCCCTTGAGCCGGGCCGCCATGGCCAGGGAGATCCCGGTGTTGCCGCTCGTCGGCTCGAGGATCGTGCATCCGGGGGTGAGGATGCCGTCCTTCTCAGCCTGCTCGATCATGCGCAGCGCGGCGCGGTCCTTGACTGAGCCGGTGGGGTTGCGGTCCTCGAGCTTGGCCCACAGCCGCACATCCTCGCTCGGCGACAGCCGCGGCAATCCGACGAGCGGGGTGTTGCCGACGGAGTCGAGCAGGGAGTCGTAGCGCATGGCGCGCGTGATCAGCCGCCGGCGACGGCGGGAAGGATGGTGACCGAGTCACCGTCGGCCACGGCGGTGTCGAGTCCCCCGATGAAGCGCACGTCCTCGTCGTTGAGGTAGACGTTGACGAAACGGCGCAGGCCCTGCTCGTCGACGAGGCGCTCGCCGATGCCCGGGAATCGGGAGTCGAGATCGGCGATCAGGGCCCGCAGGTCGCTGCCGTCGCCGGAGACGATCTTGTCGCCTCCGGTGTAGGGGCGCAGGATCGTAGGAATGCGGACCTCGACTGACATGGGGCAAGCCTAGGCGACGATCACGATCGGCTCCTCCGTGACCACCCCGTCGATGATCCGGAAGGAGCGCACCTCCACAGGGCCCTCCCCGGTCCCGCACTCCCTCGTGGAGACCAGGACGTAGTGGGCGCCCGGCTCGGAGGCGTAGGAGATGTCGGTCCGGGACGGGTAGGCCTCGGTCGCCGTGTGGGAGTGGTAGATCACGACCGGCTCCTCGTCCCGATCGTCCATCTCCCGATAGAGCCGGAGCAGGTCCGCGGAGTCGAACTCGTAGAACGTGGGCGAGCGGGCCGCGTTGACCATGGGGATGAAGCGCTCCGGCGTATCCCCGCCCTCAGGGCCGGCGATGACCCCGCAGGCCTCGTCGGGGTGGTCTGCGCGGGCGTGGGCCACCATCGCGTCCACCAGATCGCCTCGGATCCTCAGCATCGCCGCCCCAGCACGGGCCCAGCCTAGGACCCCCACTTACGCAACCTTGAAGTTCCCTAAATCGCGTCAGGCGTTGTTCAACTTGCGGACTCCCAGGGGGAGGAGGACAGTCCTGCCCATACGGCGCCCAGGGGCGCCCGGCAACGGCGCCGGGAGGCGCTCGATAGAAGGGAAGTTCCGAATGGAACAGGTACTCGAACTGTCGAACGCACAGTTCCAGACCGTCTACAACATCCTGTCGCTGGCACTGGCCTCCATGGCCGCCACGACCGTCTTCTTGCTGGCAGTGACCCCGCGGGTCCTGCCCCGCTACCGGCTGGCGCTTGTCGTCTCCGCCATGGTCTGCTTCATCGCGGCCTACCACTACCTGCGCATCTTCGACTCGTTCTCCGACGCGTACATCGCGGTCGGCGCCGGCACGCCGGGCGTGCAGGAGGTCTTCGAGCTCGTCAAGGGTGACGGCTTCAACGAGGGCTACCGCTACGTCGACTGGCTGCTGACCGTGCCGCTGCTGCTCTTCGAAACGGTGGCAGTGCTGGCGCTGCCGGCCGCGGTCCGTCGCTCGCTCCTGTGGAAGCTCATCCCGGCTTCGGCACTCATGATCATCCTGGGCTACCCGGGCGAGGTCACGGCGGAAATGGCGCCGAAGGCCATCTGGGGTGCACTATCGACGATCCCGTTCATCTACATCCTCTACGTCCTGTTCGTCGAACTCAGTCGAGCAGCGAAGAACCAGCCCAACCAGGTGGGCAAGGAGCTTGCTGGCCTGCGCTGGCTGCTCCTCGCGACGTGGGGCGTGTACCCGATCTCGTACGCCTTCCCGATGCTCGGGCTCGACGGCGCGGATGCGTTCGTCTACCGCCAGGTGGGCTACTCCATCGCCGACGTACTGGCCAAGTGTCTGTACGGCCTGCTGATCTTCAAGATCGCACGCATCAAGTCGATGGACGACAGCCCGGAGTTCGCCGAGGCTGAGATGAAGGAAGCTCCGTCCAGCAAGTAGATTCCCTGTCAGGAGGGGCGGGACCGTCGAGGTCCCGCCCCTTTTGCATGTCAGGGCAACGAGCCAGGGCTGTCCCCATCTTCCGCCAGTGAACGCACGCATCTTGGCGGCGACTTCCGTGCATTCGCTGGCGCAGGTTGCCGTTGCCGGGCACTCACCGACGTAGCCCGACAGGGGCGCCTGGACGACCCGCCGGGCCAGGCCAGGCGCGCAGCTAGGCCGAGCGGGCAGTTGTCGTGGATTCACCAGGGGAATCACCTGCGACCACGGCCGCTCGTGTACGAGATCAGGCCATGACCGCCCGCACGAGCGTCTCCTGCAGGTAGGTCAACCAGTCGTAGACGTGATACGTCGCAGCGCGCGGATCCTCATCGGGCAGCGCGGCGAGTTCGCTCATGCCCTCCTCGGTGACCCCGAGTCGAGTCCCCAGCGCCAATCGCACGTCGTTCAGGGCGCCCAGCCATGCACCGGCCTCATCGGTGCTGAGCGTGACCTTCTCGCCCGACCGCCCGAGCGTGTCCAGGGCTGTGCGCGCATGGGCCAGTTTGGTCTCCCGCAGCGAGCGCTCGGTGAACCTGCGGAACTCCGCAGCGGCATCGGGATCGTCGAGGTAGGCGTCCGGGAAGAGCCGGGCGAGAGCCGGGTCGTCGGGCCGCTCCGCCGAAGGGTCGAGGCCGACCAGGCTCACCAGCGGGTCCTCGTCGTCGGCGACCTCCGGGGCCACGAACTCCGTGAGCTGCTCCAGCAGGGTCGTCAGCAGGCCCTTCTCGACGATGTCGACACGCAGGACGATGCGACCGGTGGCGGTCCGGCGGAAGCCGTGCACGCTCACGAATCATCCTTCGCCAGGGTCGCCCACAGCCCATAGGAGTGCATGGCGCCCACGTCGCGCTCCATCTCCTCGCGCGTGCCGGACGACACGACCGATCGCCCGTCCTGATGCACCTGCATCATCAGCCGCTCGGCCTTCTCGCGGGAGTACTTGAAATACGTCATGAACACGTACGTGACGTACGACATGAGGTTGACCGGATCGTTCCAGACGATGGTGATCCACGGGACGTCGGTGCTGGCCTCGTCCGCGATATCGGGGCGTTCAAGCTCCGTCGGCGCGGTCGTCATCAGCCCAGCGTACGGCGATCCCTATCCGGCGGTGATCATGATGCGGGCCGATGCACCCTGCGCGAGGCCACCGGACGGCGGCACGACCAACCGGAACGCGAATTCCCCGGTCACGGTCGGCTTGACCGTGACGCTGACCGCGCCCTGGGCGGAGGTCGTGGTCGAGGACACGTCTCGCCAGGCACCCTTGCCGCTACGGCGCTGAACGGTGACAGGCAGCCCGGCTGATCCAGGCGACACGGTGCCGGTGATCGTGACGGGCGTACCGACGTCCACCTTGGCGGCACTGGCCTCCGCGGTCACGGCGTATCGGACCGTTGTCTTGGCCTGCGCCTGACCAGGGCCATAAGACCACGAGCCATCGACATCGACACTCCACGTGCCGCTGGACTCCGCCGGCACGCGGAAGACGGTCTTGCCGTCGGCGTCGAGGTCCTTGGTCTCCACCTTCGCGCGCGTCGAGGCACCACTGTCGGCGGTGAAGTACAGCGTGGCCTGGGCGCCCTTGGCAGGACCTGAACGGCCCTCGGTGGCGACCCTGATCGAGATCGTGCGTCCGTGGACGGTGGCCTTCGGGGCTTTGATCTTGACGGTGGTCGCGGTCGGTGCGATCTCCCGGCCGTACTCAGCCAGTCGCGGGTAGAAGTCGCTGCTGACCGTGCCGAAGTCCCACACGGCGATGCCGCCGATGCGCAGATCGGGAACGATGGTCGCACGGGCAAGGGCCGACCTGGTGTCCGCGAACCACACCCGTCGCTTGACATCGCACTGCTGCTTCTTCTTCTTCACCTTTCCGGCGGTGGGCAGCCAGTACTCGAAGGTCCATTCACTGAAGGTCGAGTCCCATCTGATCTCGGCCTTCGTCCGTGCGGCGAGTTCCCTGGCCGAGGACGGCGACATCGTCGTGCGCGCAGGAGCGGTGGCCGGCTTCCAGCCCGCAGGGCACTCGGTGTTGACCGTCCAGCCGTCGCCGGAGGTCAGGGGCCAATTGCGGCCGTACTGGGGTGCGCCGATCCAGACCTTCCCGGCGTTCTCCGAACCCACTTGGGCGACGGCGCTCTCCGCGACCTGCCGCGCCCAGTTATTGGGCCCGATGGGACCGGGCACGCTGAAGCTGTAGTCGTAGGCCATGATCTTCAGCCGGTCGACGTACGGGGCGATCTCCGACCATGCGTAGACGCAGTACCCCGTGCCGGGATTGGGCGAGCCGACGGGTCCGCGGGAGTCTCCGCACTGATTGACGGGCGCCGTGCTCGCGGTGACGAATGGCGACGTCCCCCCGGGGACCGTGGCCCACAGTGTGAGCCCCTTCGCTCGCAGGTTGCTCGACAGGACCTTGATGGTCTTGATCCAGGCGTCCCGCGTCTTCGGCCAGGTGGCTCGGTCGTCATGGAAGGCGAAGACCTCCCAGTCGAGGTCGATGCCGTCGACGCCGGCCTTGACCGCGTAGTCGGTGATGAGCTTCGCGTACGCCCGACGGTTGCTGCCCTTGGAGAGATACTCGCCCAGCTGGCCTGCGGTTGACGAGGACAGATCGGTGATCGACGCGTTGACCTTGATTCCCGCCGCCTGCAGTGCCTTGCGCTGACGGTCGAACTTCGGAGTCGTCCAGGGCGTGGCCCAGCCCGGATCCATGCAGTCGCCCCAGTCGCCCTGCTTGTCGTAGTCCCCGTTGTCGTAGATGCACAGGGGGTTCTTGGGCCCCTGGAACGACCACCAGAACATGGCGACCTCGCGCACCACCCCATCCGCCGAGGAGGCCATCTGGTTGACGGCCGTGTCCGAGGCCCACCAGCCGAACCAGCCCGACACGATCGGGCGCGGAGGGTCTGCCGCGACAGCCGGAGGCGCGGCGACGAGCAGCCCGGCCGCTACGGCCGCGCTGGCCAGGGCCGCGGTCAGTGCTCGACGGCGCACGACGTACCTCCAGCAGGTCACAGGGGTCACTCGCCTTCCAGGCTACGTCGCGTGTCGCGCCGAATCCCTCAGCCGAGGGACCGGCGAGGCGGATTCCCAGGGCGATCTGCGTCACATCAGCGAAAGCGCCCCGGCTATGGCTAGCCCAGGGCCCGGGCGATCTCCTGCGCGGCGCGGGCGACGCGGGGTCCCACCTCGTCTGGGGGCGTGGCTGTCGCCACTCCCACGGCAGCCTCGATGCCGGCGATGCCGACGACCGGAGTCGCGATCCCGCTGCTGCCCGGCGTGTCACCGGTCGACACGACCCACGGAGGCTCGAGCGGACGGCCCGCCGCGGTGCGAGCGGCGAGGACGGCTCGTCCCGCGGCGCCGAGTTCCAAGGGCATGCGCGAGCCGAGGCGATAGGCGACATGGACATCGGATCGGGGTGGCTCCGCGACAGCGACGGCCAGCAGATCCTGGCCATCGACCACGCCGAGGTACGCGGTGGCACCGATGCTGTCGGCGAGCCGGCGCAGCACCGGCATGGCCGCATCGCGCAGCAGGGGCTGCACCTGACGAGCGAGGGTGAGCACAGCGAGGCCGAGGCGGCAGCGACCATCGGATCCGCGTCGGACCAGGCCGTGCTGCTCGAGCGTGACGATGAGTCGATAGACCACGGTGCGACTCACCCCGAGGGCCGCCGCGACTTCGGTCACGGTGAGGCCCTCGGGGGAGTCCGCGAGTACCGAGAGGACTCGAAGCCCCCGATCGAGGGTCTGCGAGGTCTCCTTGGGCATGGGGGCTAGGCCGCCCCGGCCTTCTTGGCGAGGGACTTGACCTGGAAGGACGAGATGATCTCGAAGATGCCCAGGACGAGCAGCCAGATGCCGGCGATCCACACGAAGATGCCGACGGCCCACGGGTTGATGAGCAGGACGATGCCCGCGAGCAGGTAGACGATGCCCGAGAAGATCGCCCAGCCCTTGCCCTGCGACACCGACGAGGTACCGACCAGCTGGAGGATGCCGGAGAAGAGGAACCACACGCCGACGAAGATGCCGAAGATCTCGACCTTCTCCTCGGGCCCGAAGCGGAACATCAGCAGGCCCAGGAGCAGGCCGATGATGCCCGAGATGATCAGGAGTGCCCGATAGGAGCCGGGCAGTCCGTGGCCGAATGCCCGGACGAGCGACACGATGCCCGAGACGACCAGGTAGATCGCCAGGACCACGGCGATGACCCAGGTCGAGCCGCCGGGGTTGAGGATGATGATGACGCCGACGATCAGGCTGACGATGCCGAGGAGCAGCAGCGCCCACCAGTTGCGGCCGAGGGCGGCCGCAACCGCGCGCTCATCGTCGTAGGACAGGCCGGTCATGGGGTCGACCGATGCCATGGAGTACCTCCGGATGTGAAGTGAGGGCCGCCAGGCCCGGGACGCGTTAAGGGTAGGGCCCGTCACTGCGCTATCCGTGGAAGCGCGCCCGGTACTCGCGAGTACGTTGCCCGTTTCGGTGACGGATTCCGTCGGGAATCACGTCAGCACGTGTGCGGGCACCGCCGGCCGCATCCGGATCGCCAGGCCGGCACCCACCAGCGCGATGGCGGCAGCCGCCCACCAGATGAGGTCATACGTCGCCGTCGTCGCGCCCCCGCTGGCCACGGCAGCGGCATGCACGGCTCCGAGGAGGCCGAGCATCACCGAGCTGAGAATAGCGTCGGAGATCTGCAGCGCCGCTGAGTTGGCGCCTTGCTCTCGCACCGGGGATAGGCGCAGCGTCTGCACGGCGATTGACGGGAAGCACAGTCCCATCCCGAGCGAGGCGACGAAGTAGGAGATCGCGCACATCCACGCGGGCAGCGCCGGGACGAGGCACAGGGGCAGCGAGACCAGGCCCGCGGTCACGATGAGCGCGCCGAAGCGCACCGTGCGCGCGCGATCGGTCGACTCCGGGATCCGGCTCTGGGCGTAGGAGCCGAGCCACCAGCCGAGCGCGGAGACGCTCAGGGTCAGTCCGGCCACCGTGATCGACAGACCCCTTTGCTCGACGAGCGCGAGCGGGATGAACGCCTCAGCGCCGAAGAACGCTCCCGCAAGGATCCCTCGCATGAGGACGGTCGTCGGCAATCCTCGTCGCAATTGCAGCGCACCGTCTGGCAGCAGTCCCCGCACCGACAGGACGATCACCGCGAGGCCGGCAAGGACGAATGCGGCGTCGAGCCACAGCGGCAGGCCCGCAGGGCGCAGGAACCCGATCATCGCCAACGTCAGCCCGCCTGCCGTGGCGAGGGCGCGGACGATCCGCCCGCGCCTGGCTGGCTCGCCCGTGCCGCCCTCGTGGGCACGCAGGACGTCGCGCAGCAGGAGTGCCGGCAGCACCAGGACGACCGGGACGAGGAGGAACGCAAGTCGCCAGGTGAGGGTGTCGGTCAACCAGCCGGCGATGAGGGGCCCGATGAGCGCGGGCACGACCCACGAAGCCGCCATGAGCGAGAAGGCCTTGGGCCGCAGCTCCTCGGGGTAGGCACGCGCGATGAGCACGTACGCCGCGACGATGAGCGCTCCCCCGCCGAGTCCCTGTACGCCGCGGGCCACGATGAGGATGCCCATCGTAGGGGCCAGTCCGGCGGCAATGGCGCCGGCCGAGAAGATGCCCAATCCTGCCCACATCGACGTGCGCGGCCCGTCGCGATCGCACCACGACCCCGCGACAACCATCCCGACCAGCGATGCGGCGACGTAGGCGTTGAAGGCCCAGGCGTAGACACCGAGCCCTTCGAACTCGATAGCGACCGCGGGCATGACCGTCGACACCGCGATTCCCTCGAAGGCGAACAGGGTGATGGCGGCGACGACACCGATCGTGACAGCGCGGTACTGCGCCGAGAAGATGCTCAGGAGTCGCCGTCCGGGCCCTGGGGCTTGCCGGGGCGAAGCTTGCTGTAGATCTCCTGGCACTCAGGGCAGACCGGGAACTTCGACGGATCACGGCCGGGGACCCACTTCTTGCCGCACAGCGCCTTCACCGGGTTGCCGGTCACCGCGCTCTCGACGATCTTATCCTTCTGGACGTAGTGCGCGAAGCGCTCGTGATCACCGTCGTCCGTGGAGGCGGTGCGCTCCTCGGTGAGGGTGGTCCCCTCCAGGCTCGGTGAATCCAGCGGCGTGCTCATGGGGGCAGTCTAGGCCGGGCCGGCCCACCGCCTTGAAAGCGACGCCTCGTGACACTTGTGGACCCTCGAAACTGTCACGAACGGTCGTTTTTGCCACGGCTGGGCGATGCGGGGCGCGAAAGCGACGCTGCGTGACACTTGCGGACCCGTGGAAGTGTCACGAACGGTCGTTTTCATCGCGGGGCGCCACCCGCACCCGCGCCCGCCTGTCCCAATCCGCGAAAGTCGATCCGATCGGCGCCGCTAGTTGACCTCGGGATCGAGGGGGCATAGCGGCCACCAGGCCAATGTGCCGCCCGCGCGACGCAGGACCACCTCCCACAGGGCTTGCGGATCGGCCAGGAATGCATCGGTGACCAGGTCGCCCGGCGGTACGACCGCCCACGAACCGCGGTCGAGTTCGTCGTCGAGTTGGTCCGGCGCCCAGCCGGCATACCCGGCGTAGATCCGCAGGGCCTGAAGGTGCGGGATCAATGCGTCCACCGGCGTATCCAGGTCGATGATCCCAAGTGGGCCGGCCACGCGCCTGAAGCCATCCGGCTCCTGCGGATCGGCCAGGGGAGAGTCAAGGGCCGCGAGGCCCAGGGCGCTGTCCAGCGCGACCGGTCCACCCTGGAACAGGTACGGCGCGCCCGTGAGGTGATCGCGCCAGGTCGGCAGCACGGTGCCGACGTCGAGCGTCGTCGGCTGGTTGAGGACGACGCCGAGCGTGCCGGACTCGTCGTGCTCGAGCAGCAGGATCACGGCGTGATGAAACGGCTCATCGAGCGCGGGGGCGGCCACGAGCAGGAGTCCGGCCTCCGGCGGCGCGGCCGGACGTCCGATCGTCGTGGCCTCGAGCACGCGCCCATCGTGTCGCTTCGAGGTGTAGCACCTGATACCCTGGGGGGTATGGCTACGATTGCGCTGACCGAGGAGACCTTCGCCCCCACCATCCAGGACAGTCCCATCGTCCTGGTCGACTTCTGGGCCGCCTGGTGCGGGCCATGCCGGCAGTTCGCGCCGGTCTTCGAGAAGGCCAGCGACACCCACGCCGACATCGTCTTCGCCAAGGTCGACACCGAGGCCCAGCCCGGCCTGGCCCAGGTCTTCCAGATCTCGTCGATCCCCACGCTCATGGCGATCCGCGACGGCGTGGTGCTCTACTCGCAGGCCGGGGCCCTCCCCGAGCAGGGTCTGGAGCAACTGATCCAGGCGGTGCGCGATATCGACATGGACGAGGTGCGCTCCTCCATTGCAGCCGAGCAGGCTGCGACGAAGCCCGAATAGGACCACGTCCACGAGCGAACGTCGGGAATTCCCGTGAGGAATCCTCAGCGGAACTCCCGAACCTGAGGATTCGCGACCAGTCCACGAGGGGCATCAGCCGAACGGATGATGCAGGTCGGTCGACTTGGGCGAGGGGTCCTGGCGTGCATCGCTCCTACCGTGGAGATATGCCTCAGCAGCCACTAGCCCAGGTCCCCGTCGACGCAGTATGGGACTGGCAGGAGCACGGCGCGTGCCGATCTGCCGACCCGACACTGTTCTTCCATCCTCAGAACGAGCGCGGCTCCGCCCGTCGTTCACGCGATCTCGCAGCCAAGGCCGTCTGCGCCAGCTGCCCCGTGCGCATCGAATGCGCCGACTACGCCGTCCGTGCCCGTGAGCCCTACGGCGTGTGGGGCGGGCTCACCGAGGAGGAGCGCGAGGCGATCTACGCTCGCATCGACCTCGCGGAGTACCCCCGCACCCGCGGAGAGGGCGCTCGCATGGCCGCTCCGGAGATCGACGCGGCAATTCGGCCGCTCATGCCCGTCCCCGCCTGATTCCAGGTCGTCCGCACGTCCCGCTAGCCTCGTCGGGTGAACCTCACCGGGCGCGACCTGCTCAAGGAGCTCGATCTCTCCGACTCGGAGTTCGACGGGCTCATCCGCCTCGCTGCTGAGCTCAAGGCGGAGCGCCGGGCAGGCCGCGAGGCGAAGCGCCTGCAGGACAAGGTCATCGCCCTCATCTTCGGCAAGACCTCCACGCGCACGCGCGTCGCATTCGAGGTTGCGGCGTACCAGCAAGGTGCCCAGGTCACCGTCCTGGACGCCCAGACCTCGCAGATCGGCCACAAGGAGTCGATCGCCGACACCGCTCGCGTGCTGTCCCGGATGTACGACGCGATCGAGTACCGTGGTGACGCCCAGGAGACGGTCGAGGAGCTTGCCCGCCATGCCGACGTCCCCGTCTACAACGGGCTCACCGACGAGTGGCACCCCACGCAGATGCTCGCGGACATGCTGACGATGCGCGAGCACTCCCCCGACGGCTCGATCAGCTACGCCTATCTCGGCGACGCTCGCTACAACATGGGCAACTCCCTGCTCGTCGCCGGGGCGATGCTCGGCGCCGATGTGCGCATCGTCGCGCCCGAGGCACTCTGGCCCGCGGCCGAGGTGCGACGTGCCGCCGAAGCACGGGCTGAGCGCAGTGGAGCGCGCCTGATGCTCACGGAGGACCCCGCTGAGGGCATTCCCGGCGCGCAATTCGTGCACACCGATGTCTGGGTGTCGATGGGCGAGCCGGCTGAGGTGTGGGCACAGCGCGTGGAGCTCCTGCGGCCGTACCGCGTCGATTCGGCGACGATGGCTCTGACGGGCCGGGCTGATGCCCGCTTCATGCACTGCCTGCCGGCCTTCCATGACGAGCAGACGACGGTGGGACGCACGGTGGCCGAGGAGTTCGGCCTGCGCGGCGGGGTCGAGGTCACCGACGAGGTCTTCGAGTCACCCGCCAGCATCGTGTTCGATCAGGCGGAGAACCGCATGCACACCATCAAGGCACTGCTCGTCGCCACCCTGACCTGAGTTGCCGCCACGCCCGGCACTGGTCCCCAAGGCACCCCTTCGCTCGCAGCGTCCGTACCGCGGCGCCATCGATGTGGCGGCTGCATCAGTTCGGCGGCCTTATCGATGTGGCGGCTGGGTCAGTTCGGCGGCCTTATCGATGTGGCGGCTGGGTCAGTTCGGCGGCCTTATCGACACTTCCAGAGCCAAGAAAGTCTCGATAAGGCCCCGCAAATGCACAGGCGCCCACGCGAGCTACGAGCAGCGGGAATCAGGCCGACTGCAGGCGGGCGCGCAGCGCGTCCAGCTGGTCGCGTAGGGCCTCGGGCACCCGATCGCCGAACTGCGCGTAGTACTCCTCGGTGAGGTCGGCCTCGGCCAGCCATGAGTCGGCGTTGACGGCGAAGAGCTCAGCGACCTGGGCGTCGGTGAGATCGAGTCCGTCGAGATCGAGTTCGCCCTCCGCGGGGATGCGACCGAGCGCCGTCTGGACGGCCTCTCCCTCGCCGGCGACGCGACGCATGATCCAGTCGAGGACGCGCGCGTTGTCTCCGAAGCCCGGCCAGATGTAGCGACCGTCGCGATCCTTGCGGAACCAGTTGACCTGGTAGACCCGGGGCAACTTGTCGGCAGAGGTGAACTCGCCGATCTTGAGCCAGTGGGCCCAGTAGTCGGCCATGTTGTAGCCGCAGAAGGGCAGCATCGCGAAGGGATCGCGGCGGAGCTCGCCGACGCTGCCCTCCGCTGCCGCCGTCTGCTCCGAGGACACCGTGGAGCCCATGAAGACGCCGTGCTCCCAGTCGAAGGACTCGGTGACCAGGGGGACATTCGTCGCGCGGCGACCACCGAACAAGATCGCGTCGATCGGCACGCCCTGGGGATCCTCCCAATTCGGCGCGATGGACGGGCACTGGCCGGCAGGCGCTGCGAAGCGCGCGTTGGGGTGCGATGACGGCTCGGCCGAGGCCGGCGTCCAGTCATTGCCCTTCCAGTCGATCAGGTGCGCCGGCGCTTCCTCGGTCAGGCCCTCCCACCAGACATCTCCGTCGTCGGTGAGCGCGACATTGGTGAAGATGCAGTTGGCGTGGAGCGACTTCACGGCATTGGCGTTCGTGTGCATGCCCGTCCCTGGCGCGACT
>JALQSY010000079.1 GCA_023264215.1 Candidatus Nanopelagicales bacterium | reverse complement strand
GGGCACGGCGACTCCGATCCGCTGCCGGGCCAGTCAGAGACGCCGGCGACCGAGATGGCGCTCGCGGTAGGCGAATTCCTCGCCGAGCGAGACATCGAACGCGCGCACCTTGTGGGCAACTCCCTCGGAGGATGGACCGCGCTCGAGGCGGCGGCCGACGGACGGGCCCTGAGCGTCACGGCGCTGTGCCCCGCAGGCCTGTGGGAGCCGATCACGCAGCCGCTGGCGGCCATCCAGTTCAACCGCCGTGCCGCGCTCCGGCTGCGCCCGGCCTTCCCGGCGATCATGCGGATCACGCCCTTGCGCCGCACCCTGATGCGCACCGGAGCCGAGCGCACGGCCCGCGTCCCCTATCGCGTGGCCGTCGACGCTGCCTACGCCCAGGCCGATGCCCGCGGCTTCGACCAGGCCCACGATGGCGCCCTGCACCGCCGATTCGACCGGGCGGATCGCATCCCGGCCGACGTCCCGGTGACCATCGCCTTCGGCGACAACGACCGCCTCCTGCCCGCTCCGCGATTCCAGCAGCGCGACCTGGCGCCGCAGCACTCCCGGTGGGAGGTGCTGTGGAACTGCGGCCACGCGCCGATGTGGGACGTCCCGCGCGTCACCACGGCCCTCGTGCGCGAGACCGCGGCGGTCGCATGAGCATCCGCGTCTACCAGGGACCGCACTCCGACGGACGTCGCATGCCCGTCAGCTGGCAGTGGATCCCGTGGCTCTTCGCCGGCATCACGATCGGCGGTCAGATCGTGTGGCTCCTCGCCGAGCCCGCGCGTGACTTCCTCACCATGGCGACGGTCGTGACGTTCTTCCTGGCGTCGGTCAGCCACGCGTGGCTGACCCGCGGCTGGCTGTGGGCGCTGGGCTACGTCGCGATCGCGTCGGGCGTGGGCGGCGCGATGGAAGCGCTCGGCGTGCGCACGGCGTTCCCCTTCGGCGAGTACTCCTACAGCGGCACGCTCGGTCCGATGCTCTTCGGCGTACCCGTCATCGTGATGATGGCCTGGGCGATGATGGCCTACCCGGCGTTCCTCGCCGCTCAGCGCATCTCGCGCACGCGTGCGGGCGTCGTCGTCTTCGGCGCGTGGATCCTCGCCTCCTGGGACCTCTTCCTCGACCCCCAGATGGTGAGCGAGGGCCACTGGACCTGGGCGTCGCCCGATCCCGGCCTGCCCGGCATCCCGGGCATCCCGCTGACCAACTACGTCGGCTGGGTGATCACCGCCGTCATCATCATGGCCCTGATGTCCCGGCTGCCCTCCCGCAAGCCCGTGGGCGTCGACGGCGTACCCACCTTGATGCTGGCGTGGGTGTACTTCTCCAATGTCCTGGCCAACGCGGTGTTCTTCGACCGGCCGTGGGTGGCCGTCTGGGGAGGCGTCATCATGGGCGCCGTGGTCATCCCCTGGGCATGGATCAGCTGGACGCGGCGGCCATGAGAGCACCGGCCATGAGCGCGCGGCGCATCGCGCGTGCCATCGCGGGCACCGGCGCCCTCACCTCCGCGGCCCTCACGGCGCACGCCGCGATCAACATGCGGCTCATCCGTCGTCCGCGCGACGAGTCGGTCACGATCGGCGAACGCGTCTCGGTGCTGCTGCCTGCGCGCAACGAGGCGGCGCGCATCACGCCGACCCTGCGCTCGCTGCTCGCCCAGGAGGGCCTGCCCGACATGGAGATCCTCGTCCTGGACGACGGATCCACCGACGGCACGGGCGACGTCGTGCGCCAGGTCGTCGGCTCCGATCCCCGCGTCAAGGTGATCGACGGGCCTGACGACCTGCCGCCAGCGGGCTGGCTCGGCAAGTCATGGGCGTGCCACCGACTCGCGCAGGAGGCGACCGGCGACGTGCTGGTCTTCATCGACGCCGATGTCCAGCTCAGCTCGCGCGCCATCGCCTCGACCATCCAGCAGATGCGTGCGGCCGGGCTCGATCTCCTCTCGCCGTACCCCCGCCAGGTCGCCATCACGCCCGCCGAGCGCATCACCCAGCCCCTCGTCGTGTGGTCGTGGGTCACCGCGCTGCCGATCCGCATCACCGAGCGCAGCCACTACCCGTCCATGGCCGCAGCCGTCGGGCAGTTCCTCGTCGTCGACTCCCGCGCCTATCGCATCAGCGGGGGGCACGCGGCGATCGCCGACCTGATCCTCGAGGACGTCGGCGTGCTGCGCACGCTCAAGCGGGCCGGCTTCACCGGAGCGCCGGCCGACGGCAGCGCGGTGGCGTCATGCCGGATGTACACCTCGTGGCCGGAGATCTACGACGGCTACACCAAGTCCGTCTGGTCCGCGGTCCAGCCATCGCCGGTCGCCTACGCGCTGGTGTCCGTCATGACGCTCGCCTACGTCGCGCCGCCGGTCTTCGCGGTCCTCGGCCCGGGCAGGGCCGCGCGCGCATGGGGTATCGCCGGCTACGCGTCCGGCGTGCTCGGCCGCTATGTGGTCGCGCGACGCACCGGCGAGCGCATCTGGCCCGACGTGCTCGCGCAGCCCGCGTCGGTCGCCACCTTCGCCGGCCTGATCCTCGCGTCGCTGCGCCGGCACCGCGCCGGCAACATCACCTGGCGGGGGCGTCCGCTGCCGTGATCCGCCGATGACCGGGCTCATCGTCGTCCTGGCCTACGCACTCGGAGCAGCGATCGGTGTCGCTAGCTCGCGCAGCGTGCGCCTCGCCGACGTCTGGCGCGTCATCATCCGCTGGCAGATCGTCGCGGTGTCCGTCGGTGTGTCGATCCTCGCCGCGTGGCGCCTCGAAGGCTTCGCCGATCTTGCCTGGCCTGCCCTCGCACTGGCGATCACCTTCGCGATCATGGCTGTCGCCTGGTGGACGACCCCGCGCGGCGCCGATCGCACCGGGCGCGCGGTGCTGAGAGGCTGGTCCGCCAACGCCAACGGCGGATTCTGGGGCATCCCGGTCGCCACGGCTATCGCTGGCGCCCCGGGCGCGGTGTTCGTCGTCATCGTCGACCGGCTCTACATCGTCGTCTTCGGATTCTTCACCTGGATCCTGCGCCGCAACGCGCCCCAGCCGCAGCGTGTGCGCACGTCCTGGATCGACCAGGCGCCCGTCATCGCACTCGGGGTCGGCCTGACCCTCAATGTCACGTCCGATGCGCCCGCGTGGACCGCGACGGCGCTGGAGTGGGCCGCTGCTCTACTCGCCCTGTCGGGAGCGGCCGTGTTCGTCGGCTCGGTGCTGCACCCGTCGCAGCGGATTCCCTGGCGGCCGGGCCTGCCGCTCTGGGGACTGCTCAGCGCCGTGCGCATCGGCCTCTTCGTGCCCGCGGCACTGCTGGCGCCCACACCGGAGATCGCGATCGCCTTCGTGCTCTTCGGCTTCACGATCCCCGCGTTCTTCCCTCCGCAGCTGTCGATCCTCTACGGATACCGCGATTCCGTTGTCGCAGCGACGGCGCGCCTCGGCTGGGTGTGGGCAGCCCCGGGTGTCGCCGCCGCACTCGTGCTGTGGTCGCTCGGCTGAGCGTCGCACCCTAGGCTGATCACGTGTCTCGCGTCGTCGTCATCGGTGGTGGCGTCGGGGGCATGGCGGCCGCCGCACGCCTGGCGGTCAAGGGACACGACGTCACGCTGCTTGAGCAGGGCACGCGCTTCGGCGGCAAGCTCGCACGCTACGAGCGCGACGGCTTCGTCTTCGACACGGGTCCGAGCCTGTTCACCCTGCCCGCGGTCTATCGCGACCTGTTCCTCAAGACCGGCAAGGCCCTGGAGGAATCGGTCGACATCGTGCCTCTCGACACGGCGTTCGCCTATCGCTTCCCCGACGGAAGCACGCTCGAGCTGCCCGGCACCGATCCGGCCCGCATCGCGCGGGCGATGGGCGAGCAGCTCGGCGGCGAGGCCGCGCAGGACTGGCGCGGCCTCATGGCCCGCGCCGCGGAGGTCTGGCGCATCACCCGCAGGCCCTTCATCCAGTCCCCCCTCGAGGGCGCAGGCACGCTCATCCGCCTCGCCACGGACCCCCGCGAGGTGAAGGCCGTCGCGCCCTTCACCTCGCTGCGACGCCTTGGCCTCAAGCATCTGCGGGATCCGCGCCAGGTGATGATCCTCGACCGCTACGCGACGTACCAGGGATCGGATCCGCGCAAGGCGCCCGCCGCGCTGATGACCGTGCCGTACGTCGAGCAGGAATTCGGCGCATGGCATCTCGGTGGCGGCCTTGCCACGCTGGCCGATGCGCTCGTCGCGCGATGCGAGGAGCGCGGCGTGACGATGCGCACCGGCGCGGACGTCACCCGCGTGCTGAGCGACTCAGGAGGCGTCACGGGAGTCGAACTCGCCGACGGCGAGCGCATCGATGCGGACATCGTCGTGGCCAACTCCGATGCCGAGCATCTCTACGGCGACATGGTCGACGATCCTCGGGCTCGCAAGCCGCTGCGCACCGTCCGCCGCGCGACCCCCTCGCTGGCCGGCTTCGTGCTCCTGCTCGCCGTACGCGGACGCACGCCCGGCCTGCAGCATCACAACGTGTGGTTCCCGGCGGACTACGACGCCGAGTTCGATGCGGTCTTCGGCGGTCGCCCCGTGGCGGATCCGACCATCTACGTGTGCGCACCCGACGATCCGCGCATGCGACCCGACGACGACCACGAGTCGTGGTTCGTGCTCGTCAACGCCCCTCGCAACGGACCGACGAATTGGGATTCGCTCCGCGAGAGCTACGCCGACCACATCCTCGATGTCATGGCCCGACGCGGATTCGACGTGCGCGATCGACTGCTCTGGCGCGAGGTGCGCACTCCCGCTGACCTTGAGCGAGACGTGCGCGCACCCGGCGGATCGATCTACGGCAGCAGCAGCAACGGCACGCGCGCGGCATTCCTGCGCCCCGCCAACATCTCGCCCGTGCCGGGCCTGTATCTCGTCGGCGGGTCATCGCATCCCGGCGGCGGGCTGCCCCTGGTGGGCATCAGCGCAGAGATCGTCGCCGAGGCGATCGGCCGGGCGACGCCCTAGCAGCGCCGCGAGTTCGGGAGTGTGGTGCAGGAAACCTCGCTCGTTCTCCCGAAGTCCGCATCTGCCGATGCGTCTGGGGCCATGAACCGGGCCCGACGACACGTGGCTGCGATTCCCACGCCGAAAGGGCGGCCTCGCGTCGCCTACGCCCGCCTAGGCGTCCTGGTCGCCATCGTCCCCGCGCCACTGCGCCAGTCGCCCCTGGCGGGACAGTGCGCGCAGCCGGCGCTCGGTGGCCTCGCGAGCATCGGGCGTGGTGACGACGACGATCTGATCGCCCGCGCGCAGTCGCGTCTCGCCGTCGGGCACCAAGGTCGCCCCCTCGCGCACGACGAGGGACACCGCGGCGGGCTGCGGCATGCCGATCTCGCGCACGAAGACACCGACCAGTTGGCTCTCGGGCGGCACGGACAGCCCGAGCATGACCGCGTTGACTCCGTCGAGCGGGGCGCTGTCGACATCGAGCTCATCCGCCGGCTCGGCGACGAGGACCCCGAGTCGACGAGCGAGCCACGGAAGCATCGGGGTCTGCACGAGCGTGAGCACGAGCACCACGATGAACGTCGCATCGAAGACGACCTGCGCGCCCGGCATCGCCAGCCCCAGCGGGATGGCGGCGAAGACGATCGGCACGGCCCCCCGCAGGCCCGTCACGGAGACGAAGGCGATGCAGCGGGCCGGCCACCGGAAGGGGGCGAGGGAGATCACCGCCGACAGCGGCCTGCCGACGATCAGCAGGAGCGTGGCCGCGACGAGGGCGATGCCGAGCGCCGCGGGCAGCCGGGAGACGTCGACCAGCAGGCCGAGCATGATGAACAGGCCGATCTCGGCGACCCACGACAGTCCATCGCTGAAGCCCTTGACCGCGCGCTGATGCGGCAGCGCCGAGGAGGAGCCGACGATCACCGCCGAGAGGTAGACGGCGATGAAGCCGGAGACGTGGAGCAGGTCCGCGATGCCGTAGGCCGCGACGATCGGGGTGAGCACCGCGATGGGGTACAGCCCCACCGCCGGCAGGGCGAGACGGGGCAGCAGCCAGCGCGTGCCCAGGCCGACGACGACACCGACCAGGCCCCCGCCGACGAGCTCGCCGATGACCAGCAGCGGGATGAGCCACGGCGTCGCCGCGAGCGCACCGGTGGCGACGATGCTCACCAGCACGACCACCGGGGCGTCGTTGAGACCGGCCTCGCCCTCGAGAAGCGTGCGCAGCCTCGGCAGGATCGGCACGCGCCGCAGCACGGAGAACACCGCTGCGGCGTCGGTGGCGGCGAGTACGGCGGAGAGCAGGATCGCCAACTGCGGGTCGAGCCCGGTCAGCCAGATCAGCGGCAGGGCCACGACCGTGACGCTCACGGCGACGCCGACGGTCGCGAGGGCGATGCTCGGCGCCAGGACCGGCCGCAGCTGCGACCAGCGCGTGGTCAGGCCGCCCTGGGCCAGGATGACGATGAGGGCGGCGTACCCGAGGACGGTCGCGAGCTCTGGATCCAGCGGCCCGACCGTGGGCCCGAAGGGCACGCGCGTGGTGATGTTGCCCAGCAGCAGGCCGATGCCCAGGTAGAGCAGCAGGCCCGGCAGGCCCAGGCGACCGGCGAAGCGCACGCCGACCACGGCGAGGAGCACGACGAGCGCGCCGACGACGATGGCCTGCGCCAGGCCATCGAGCGTGATCCCCGCATCCGCCCCCATAGACCGACTCTAGGCGGAGGCGCGTGAGGTCGATCACGCGCGCGGAGTCCGTGCACGCGGGAAGGAGCCTGCGCGCGGAGCGGACATGCCGCGGCGACCCGCTGCCCCTAGGCTCAAGGGGTGGCCTCCCCGCTCGACGTCGACGACCTGCGCCCGCGGGTGCAGAAGACCGTCGATGACTTCATCGCGAGCCAGCGCGACATCCTCGACGGTGTCAGCGACGATCTCGATCCGCTCGTGGAGGCCGTGAGCGATCTGCTCAGTGGGGGCAAGCGACTGCGTCCGGCCTTTTGCTGGTGGGGTTACCGCGGAGCCGGCGGGGCCGACACCGAGGAGGCGATGCGCGCCGCGGCCGCGCTGGAGTTCCTCCAGGCCTGCGCGCTCATCCACGACGACGTCATGGACGGCTCCGACACCAGGCGCGGCATGCCCTCAGCGCACCACCGGTTCGCGATGCTGCACCGCGGCTCGGAGTGGCTCGGCTCCCCCGAGGCCTTCGGCGTCGGCGCGGCGATCCTGCTCGGCGATCTGTGCCTGTCCTGGGCCGACGAACTCCTGCTCACCAGCGGTGTGCCCGCCGAGCGCCTCAACGCCGCCAAGCGCGTGTATGACGAGATGCGCACCGAGCTCATGGCCGGCCAGTACCTCGACCTGCTCGAGCAGGCGCGCGGCGGTGGTTCCGTGGAGCGCGCCATGCGCGTTGTGCGCTACAAGTCCGCGAAGTACACGATCGAGCGCCCGCTTCACATGGGTGCTGCGCTCGCCGGCGCCGATGCGGAGATCGCCGCGGCGTACTCCGGGTATGGCCTCCCGCTCGGTGAGGCATTCCAACTCCGTGACGACGTCCTCGGCGTCTTCGGCGATCCGGAGGAGACCGGCAAGCCCGCTGGCGACGACCTTCGCGAAGGCAAGCGCACGGTGCTGATCGCGACGGCCATGGACCGCGCAACACCGGCCCAGGCAGCCC
>JALQSY010000078.1 GCA_023264215.1 Candidatus Nanopelagicales bacterium | reverse complement strand
TAGCGGCGTACGTCTCGGTCATTGGACGTGAAGGCGCCATCCTTGAACAGCGGATGCCAGAACAGGTTCGTCGTCGCCATCGAGCAGACGATGCCGGTCTCGTCGAGAGCCTTCTTGAATCGGTCGAGTTGCGCGCGACGCTCGGCCTCGGGCGCCCCGAAGGTCATGAGGTCGTCGTCGTGGAAGCTCACACCCCAGGCGCCGATGTCGGCCAGGCCCCGGACGTAGTCCGCCGGGTCGATCGCCGGACGCGTGGCCTCGCCGAAGGGATCTCGGCCGGGGTGGCCGATGGTCCACATGCCGAAGGCGAAGCGGTCCTGCGGTGTTGGGGTGTAGTCGCCCACGCTGCCCCTTAGGCCTCGGGCCGGGGCTGCCCCCGGGAATTGTTGTCAGGGGGAACATATGGCCGGGGAGTGACGTGCGCAACACCGGGAAGAGGCCAAATGGATAACGAATCCGTCACGCCTGGGGTGCCCTCGGGGGTCCGATCGCGCAGATGTCACCGATTGGGCAGCCGAACCGGTGACATCTGGCCCCTACAGCAGCCGAAACGGTGACATCTGGCTCAAGGCCGCCCGATTCCTCTCGATGCCCCCCGGGCTCAGGCCCCGTGGACGGTACGCCGTGCCGCGGAGTACGCGTCGCGGACTGCGGCCATGGGGGCCGGCCCGCGCACGATCTCACCGGCCAACTCCCACGCGGGAGGCTCGGCGCCGCCCGCGAGCGCCCAGGCGGCCTGGCGCGCAGCTCCATCGGCGACGTACTCCCCCGGCGGGGGCACGACGACGGGCAGGTCGAACACGGTCGTCGCCACCTCCTGCACGGCCGCGTTGGCGGCAGCGCCACCCACCAGCAGGATCCGTGCGGGAGCGACGCCCTGCGCGCGAAGGGCATCGACCGCATCGGCGAGCCCGCAGAGCATGCCCTCAATCGACGCACGGGCGAGGTTGGCCGGTGTCATCGCCTCGCGCGTCATCCCCATGATCGAACCTGTCGCATCCGGCAGGTTGGGGGTGCGCTCGCCATCGAGGTAGGGCAGGAGCACCAGCCCCCCGCTGCCCGGGTCGGCCTGCAGCGCCAACTGCGTGAGCCCGTCGAGATCGGTCCCGAGCATCGCGGCCGTCGCCGTGATCACCCGCGCGGCATTGAGCGTGCACACCAGGGGAAGGAAGCGACCGGTCGCGTCGGCGAAGCCGGCGACCTCGCCGCTCGGATCGGCCGTCGGGGTGTCGGATACGGCGAACGCCGTGCCCGAGGTGCCCAGCGAGACCACCACATCGCCCGGTCGGGCGCCCACTCCCAGCGCATCGCCCATGTTGTCGCCCGTGCCGGGCGCCAGGGCGATGCCCGCGGCGGTCTGTCCGACGACCTCATGCGGAGCCGCGACGCGGGGCACGTCGTAGGCGCGACCGAAGGCGAGTTCTAGCAGGTCGAATCGGTAGTCGCCCGCGGCCGGCGACCAGTAGCCGGTGCCCGACACGTCACCGCGGTCGGTGGTCGCCTCGGCGGGCATGCCCGCGAGCCGCCACGTCAGCCAGTCGTGCGGCAGCAGCACGCGCGCAACCCGCGCGGCGAGCTCGGGCTCGTTGCGCGCGAGCCAGCGCACCTTGGAGATCGTGAACGACGCGACGGGGACGCTGCCCACCGCGTCGGCCCACGCCTGCGGGCCACCCCACTCGGCGACCAGATCGGCCGCGTCCTGCGCGGACCGGGTGTCGTTCCACAGCAGTGCCGGGCGCACGACGTCACCGGCATCGTCGAGGGTCACCATGCCGTGCTGCTGGGCCGCGACCGCCATGGCGCTCACGCCGTCGAGCAGGCCGTCGCTCGCCTCCTGGAGGGCGGTCCACCAGTGGTCGGGATGCACCTCGGTGCCGTCCGGGTGGCTCGCCCTCGCCTCGCGGACGAGGGCACCGGTGTCGGCGTCGCGTACGACGACCTTGACGGACTGGGTGGAGGAGTCGACTCCGGCGACGAGCGGCATGACCCGATGCTAGATGCCTTGGTGTCAAGACAGACCCTGCTCGGGCGCAATTGCTCCCGACCGCACTGGGCTGGCAGCACAGCCGGACAGCCCCTACGGCGGGCGCATGAGCCCGCGAGGAAGAACGCACCCGGGCTCAGGGGCAGCGGCCCTACGAAGGCAGGAACGTGATGAATCGCACGATGGTGCGCATTGTCTTCACACTGGACTTCCACTGGTTGACAGGAGCCATGTAGCCCTTGACCGAGAAGCCGTAGGCTCCGAAGCCCGCAACGAAGACATTGACCTCGGTCACACCGCGGACGGACTGATTGCCCTTGAGCGGGTGGCGACGGATGCCTGTCCACATGACCGTCTGCCTTTGATCCCCGGGGGGGCCTGTGACCTTGCCCCACTTGGTAATGCGGAGTTTCGTGAAGTCTGGGGTGCTCGACGGCGAGAAGATGATCTCGATGGCGTCCCGAGTGCTGAGCTCGTAGCCCCAGGAGGTCCACCCGTGGCTCACGACGATGTCACCCGTCGGCGAACTCACGTCGATACCGTTCTTGTTGTGCGTAGCCACCCATTGCCTACTGGGAGCCCAGAAGATCCAGTTCGGCACCTCGCGCCGTATCCAGCCATTCGGTGGTTGGGCTGCACGAGTCTCGACCATCGATGCGGCGCCCTGAGTCGCCAGGCCCGTCGACTCGGCGGCGGTTGCGTAGGCGGCTCCTCCGAGCATCACCGCCACGGCAATCAGGCAGGCCACCCCCCGCTTCATGGGCCAAATGTATCCCCCGCAATGCCGCTGGTACATGCTTGACGCCAAATTGATCGCCGTTCGTGAATCCCTTTGGTCGCTGCCGCACACCGCTGGCTGGCGAGGTCAGAGAAGACCCATCGATGGCGCTACGACGATCGCTACTCCCTCGGGCCCTTCTTGGCCTCGCGCAAGATCTGGACGTCGGCTTCGAGTGCATCGAGGGCCTCGCGAATCGCGTGAATGCGTGCCGCCGCATCGCCACCTACCCCCGACTCCTTGGCTTCGCGCAGCGCCTCCCGCTCCCGGGCGCTCTCCATCGAGCCGATGATGATGCCGATGAGAAGGTTGAAGATGACAAAGGCGGCGACGAGCACGTAGGAAACGAAGTAGACGGTGGCCCACGGCGTCACCGTCAGTGCCTCGTCGAGGTACGTCGGGAAGTTCTCGAGGGTGAGCAGGACGAAGAGCGTGAGCATCGCCCTCGTGATGGTCCCCCAGGATTCCGGCAGCGCCGCACCGAACATCGCCCACCCGACCATCCCGTAGAGGAAAAGGATGAGGAAGGTGAGGACCACGATGCTGCCCAGCGGTGGCAAGGAGCGCACCACCGTGGTGATCAGCACCCGTGCGTCCGGGAGGAATCTCAGCAGTCGCGCGATGCGCGCGAGCCGCAGGATGCGCAGGAGGGTGGCATTCTCGCGCACGCCCGGGATCCAGACGCCCCCGATGATGATGAGGTCGAAGACATTCCACCCGTTCTTGAAGAAGTCCTGGGGCCGCCTGCCGTAGGAGGCGAAGCGCAAGAGGAGCTCGAGGACGAAGATGGCATAGCAGACATTGTTCGCCAGGATCAGCGCATCGCCGTATGACGTCATCAGCGAGGGGAACGTCTCGAGTCCCAGGACGATCGCGTTGATCACGATGACGGCGGCGATCGCGAGATTGAAGGTGTCGGAGTCGACGAGCCGCGCGAGGCGGCCAGTCCGCGGAGGTGTCGGGGCCACGTCTCGATGCTAGGCGGCGGCGAGCGCCGCTAGACCGCGAAACGCGCGGACTCGAACGCCGCGATCGCCGGCGGGGGGCCGTCGACGTCCACGATGCACTCGGTGCGGCCGTACAGGCGCAGCAGGAGTTCGAGTGGCTCACCGGTCAGCGTGACCGATGACGCACCAGCCTTCGCCACGATGCGCTCACCGGTGCCGTTGCGCACCAGTGCGATGCCCACCGGGCTGCGGCGTGCCAGCAGCCGTGCCGCGCGCGCCAGGCGCTCCCAGATCAGGTCCTGCTCCCCCATGGGAAGGTCCCGGGGCTCCCAGCCCGGGCGCGCACGACGGACGTCCTCGTGATGGATCGTGAACTCGAAGGGGTCGGCGATGGACTGGGCCCCGGGCAGCCGGAAGGGGGATAGCAGCGGGGGTCCGTCGCGCACGTCGCGCACCAACTCCGGCCACGCCCTGTGCGCCACCTTGGCCTGGATCGAATCCGTGTATCCGGCGAGCGGCCGGATCACGATCCCGAGCGCGGCATCGGGTCGGCTCTCGCGAACGACCAGATGAGCGGCCAGGTCGCGCGTGGTCCAATCGCCGCACAGGGTCGGGGCATCGGGTCCCACGTCCGAGAAGAGGTCGCAGATCTCCTGCCGCTCCCGCCGGGCCACCTCGATCGCCTTCACCCGCCGATCGTGGCACACCCCACACTGGGGCGAGCGCGAGCCCGTGCATGCACTACGCCAGCCGGCGACGTCAGGAACCGGGTGAGCGTCGTTCACCGGCGGGACTCGCGCATGCGACTATCCGGAGACGCGTACGGTGGCGGCGTGCCCCGACTTCGCTACCTCGCCGCACCTTCCCTCGCGATCGGCCTGGCCCTCGCCGCCCTCGCAGCACCGGCGAGCGCGGAGCCAGGGGATTCCGTGCCGGGGAACGCCATGCCGGCCTCGCCCGCGCGCGGCGGCCAGGCGGACGGCCCGGGACTCCTCGAGCGCCTCGCGCTTCCGAGCCCCGCCGACACGGTCCCCGTCATGCTCGAACTCGATGCCGAGCCTGCCGCCATCGCCTGGTCCCAGGCGCCGACTCCGCGCAGCGCTCGCATCACCGCCCAAGCGGCGATCGCGCGCGTCGAGCGACTGGCCAGTGGCGTGCGCCGCGCCGTCGGTCCGGACAACGTCATCTTCGAGGCGACCAATGTGTACGCCG
Organism: Candidatus Nanopelagicales bacterium; assembly: GCA_023264215.1. Next base: position 2,754 of record JALQSY010000078.1, on the reverse strand, counting down.
GGGTCGCCGTGCAGGCATCGAGCGACGACCTGGCCTCCCTCGCCGCTATCCCCGGCGTCAAGGCAGTGCACCCGATGGTGCCCAAGGAGCGCGACAACTCCATCGGCGTCCCCCTCATCGACTCCCCGGCCGCCTGGACCGGTGCCGCCGGCACGGGTGCAGGCGTGACGATCGGGATCATCGATACCGGTATCGACTACACCCACGCGGCGTTCGGCGGCCCGGGCACGGTGGCGGCCTACCAAGAGGCGGCCGCGGCCACGGCCGCGGGCCAGTCACCGGTCTATCCGGACCCGGCCAAGGTCGGGGGCGGATACGACTTCGCCGGCGACGCCTACAACGGTGACGACCCGAGTTCCATCCCGCAGCCCGACGACAACCCGCTGGACTGCGACGGTCACGGCACCCACGTCGCCGCCACGGCCGCGGGCTACGGCGTGGCGGCCGACGGCTCGACCTACCGCGGCCCCTGGGATGCGAGCACGCCCTTCGACACGATGGGCATCGGCCCCGGCGTGGCACCGGAGGCGACGCTCTACGGCCTCAAGGTCTTCGGCTGCTACGGCACGACGAACCTCGTCGTGGAGGCGCTCGACTGGGCGATGGATCCCAACGGCGACGGCGACTTCTCCGACCACCTCGACGTCGTCAACATGTCGCTGGGCTCCAATTATGGCTCCGTGCAGGATCCGGACTCGGTGGCCACCAACAACGCGGTGGATGCGGGGATCGCAGTGATCGCCTCGGCTGGCAACTCTGGCGACACATATGAGGTCATCGGCTCACCCGCCGTCGCCGTCAAGGCACTGTCCGTCGCCGCGAGCGAGGACAATGGCCAGATCGTGGATGGATTCCGCGCGACGATCGCCGGTGCCACCGCGACGTACCCCAACCTCCGCTCCCAGGCGTACCCGTGGGTGACCGGACCGGGAGCAAGCGGGCAGGTCAGCCAGATCGGTGACTGGGCAGAGCCGCTCGGCAGTGGCAATAACGCCGACGGCTGCGAGGCCCTTTCCAGCGCCGATGCGGCTGCTGTCCGGGGCCGCATCGCACTGCTTCAGTGGGACGACAACGACGCGACCCGGCGCTGCGGCTCGGCCGGTCGAGTGGGCCACGCGGCCGATGCTGGTGCCATCGGGGCCATCCTCGGCGGCAGCCTCACGATGTTCGACGTAGGCATAGCCGGCGATGAGCGGATCCCCGCGATCGTCACGCTCGGCAGCACGACGCAGGCACTGCACGAGGCGCTGCTCGCCGGGGCTGAGGTCACCGCGGTGCTCGACAACTCGCTCACCAACTCCGAGCGCATCATCGTCACGGGCGCCGATGACCCCACGGACATGGCCACAAGCTTCACCTCGCGCGGCACGGCCCTCGCCGGCAACGTCAAGCCCGACGTGAGCGCACCGGGGGGTTCGATCTTCTCCGCTGCGGTCGGCACGGGCAACCAGGGCGTCAGCCTCAGCGGCACGTCGATGGCCGCGCCGATGACGGCCGGGGTCGCCGCGCTCGTGCTTGCGGCGCACCCGACGTGGAACCCACAGCAGGTCAAGGCGGCGATCATGAACACCGCCGACCACGACCTCTTCCTCGACCCGGCACGGTCCGGTCCCCGCTACGACAACCTGCGCATGGGCTCCGGACGCATCGACGCACTCGGGGCCGTCAGCACGGACGCGGTCGCGTACGTCGTGGATGATCCTGGCGCGGTCAGCGTCTCCTTCGGCGTCATGAACGTCACGAAGGCGACGTCCGTCGCCAAGCGGGTGCGTATCAAGGACCTGCGCGCCTCCGGCGGTGCGCGGTCCTACGCCGTGTCCCTCACGACGGTCCATGCACTGCCGGGAGCGACGTACTCAGTGTCACCGAGGTCGGTCTCGCTGACGCCGGGAAGCTCCGCGACGGTCACCGTGAAGCTCACGGCGGATCCGGCACGGCTGGTCCACAAGGCTGACCCGACCATCGTTCTCGACCCGCTGCAGGACGGCACGATGCGCGAGTTCCTGGCCGATGCCAGTTCCCTGCTCGTGGTGGCACCCGCCGGTGCTGGAGCCCTGCGGGTGCCGGTCTTCTCCGCACCGCGACCGTCCTCCACTCTCTCCGCTCCCGGCTCGGTGCGCGTCAGCGGCAACGGCGCCTTGCTCACGGGGTCGTTCTCCCTCAGCGGCTCCGGCGTCGATGTGCGCTCCTCCACCCGCTACGAGCGACAGCGTTCTCGCATCACTGCCCTGCAACTGATGGGCGAGAGCGCGCAGCTGCCTTACTGCACGCCGGGCATCTCGACGGGGTGCGTGAGCGATCGCGATGCAGCGTCCGCGGACATGCGCTACATCGGCTTCACCTCCGATGCGCGCGTGGTCGCTGCTCGCGGTGACGATCCGCTGTCGGAGCAGACCCCGGGGCGGGCCTACATCGGCGTCGCTAGTTGGCAGCCCTGGCGCAGCGCTGCAGACATCGCGACCTTCCAGGTCTACCTCGACACAGACAACGACGGCATACCCGACCTGATCATGGTCAACAGCAACCTCGCCCAGGACGTGTTCGTCGCGACCGCCTACGGCGTGAGAGAAGGCGACGGCGGTGCCATCCCGTCCATGGAGCTGATCAACAACGTCGCGGGCGATCGCGACACGGCCAAGCTCCACGGCAACGTGATGACCCTGCCGATCAACCTCGCCGGCCTGGCCAACCCGGTGGACCTGGAGGGCAATCCCCTCCCGCCGTACATCTCGCCCGGGCAATCGACCATCTCCT
>JALQSY010000077.1 GCA_023264215.1 Candidatus Nanopelagicales bacterium | reverse complement strand
GTGGACGTGGTCTTCGGCACGCACAACATAGGCAGCCTTCCGGTGCTTCTTGAACGCGCGCGGATAGAGCGCGAAGCCCAGGTGGAGATCAAGGAGGCCCTCGAGGAGTTCCCCTCCGTCCTGCCGACCCGCCGGGACTCGGCCCATGCGGCCTGGGTGTCGATCAGCGTCGGATGCAACAACACGTGCACGTTCTGCATCGTGCCTAGTCTCCGGGGCAAAGAAAAAGATCGACGGCCCGGGGACATTCTTGCCGAAGTGCAGGCGCTCGTGGATGACGGCGTGATTGAAGTCACGCTTCTGGGCCAAAACGTCAACACCTATGGTGTTGAATTCGGTGACAAGTTGGCGTTTGGGAAACTCCTGCGGGCCGCGGGCACGATTGAGGGACTGGAGCGGATTCGGTTCACGAGCCCCCATCCTGCAGCGTTCACCGATGACGTTATTGATGCGATGGCAGAGACCCCCGCGGTGATGCCACAGCTCCACATGCCCCTCCAATCCGGTTCCGACCGCATTCTCAAGGCGATGCGTCGCAGTTACCGGTCCGAGAAATACCTGGGAATCCTGGAGCGTGTTCGCGAGAAGATCCCCGGCGCGGCGATCACCACCGACATCATCGTGGGCCACCGACATCATCGTGGGCTTCCCCGGTGAGACGGAGGAGGACTTCCGCGCGCATCGAGATTCGCCAGCGCCTTCACCTTCCAGTACTCACCGCGCCCAGGCACGCCCGCCGCGACGATGGATCAGCAGGTTCCCAAGGAGATCGTGCAGGACCGCTACGAGCGCCTCGTCGCCCTGGTGGATGACATCGCCTGGGAGGAGGCCAAGCGCTTCGTGGGCCGTGAGGTCGAGGTGCTCGTCGCCGAGGGCGAGGGGCGCAAGGACGACGCGACCGCGCGGCTGTCGGGCCGCGCAGCGGACAACCGGCTCGTCCACGTCGCGCGCGATGCCGACCTGGGCGATCCGCGGCCCGGTGACCTCGTCGTTGCCGAGGTGACGTACGCCGCCCCGCATCACCTCGTCGCGGACCGCCTGATCGCCGTGCGACCCACCCGTGCAGGCGATGCCTGGGAGGCGAGGACCGCTCAGGTGCCCGCCGATGACCGGGTCGTGCTGCCGATGCCCGCCATGCCGTCGCGGTGATCGCGTGATCATCGCGATCGTGGGGCCCACCGCCGTGGGCAAGTCCGACCTCGCCATCGACCTCGCCGAGATCATCGACGCCGAGATCGTCAGCGCCGACTCGATGCAGGTCTATGTCGGCATGGACATCGGCACGGCGAAGGTGAGCGTGGCTGAGCGGCGCGGCGTACCCCACCACATGATCGATGTCTGGGATCCCGGGCACGACGTGAGCGTCGTGGAGTTCCGTGACCGTGCGCGCGAGGCAATCGCGGAGATCGAGAGGCGCGGTCGGCCCGTGGTCATCGTGGGCGGCTCCTGGCAGTACGTCCAGGCGATCCTCGACGAGATGGACTTCCCCGGCACAGACCCCGAGGTGCGCTCGCGGCTGGAGGCCGAACTGGCGGAGGTGGGTCCCGAGGTGCTCCACGCTCGCCTCGCGGCGCTCGATGCGACAGCAGCGCAGGCGATCCTGCCGACCAACGGCCGGCGCATCGTGCGCGCGCTGGAGGTCGTGGAGTTGGAGGGCTCCTTCACTGCGCGGCTTCCTGAGCCTCGGCCCTGGCGCGAGGCGCGCTGGGTCGGCCTAGCCGTCGATCGCCTCGTCCTCGACGCGCGTATCGCCGCGCGGGTAGATCGCATGTGGAACGCCGGTCTCGTCGACGAAGTGCTTGCACTGCGGGAGCGTCTGGGTCGCACGGCGAGCGGCGCCCTCGGCTACCGCCAGGTCCTCGACGCCCTCGCCGGTGACGGGGACCTTGACGTCGCCCGCCAGCGGACCATCGATGGCACGCGCAAGTTCGCTCGTCGCCAGGAGCGGCGCTTCCGACAGGACACCCGCATCGCCTGGGTCCCCGCCGGGACTCCTGCGAGTTCGTTGAGTGGCGAGTTATCGCACGCGGCGCGCCGGCCAGACCCGCGATAGGCCGCCACTCAACGGACGTCGATGTAGAACTCGGTGCCCAGCAGCAGGGTGTACGCCGGGCCTGGCAACTTGGTCAGGACGGCCAGGGTGCGCGTGGAGTCGTCGGCAGCCGCCTGGCTCGCATGCGCGGCCATGCTCGCGCGCTTCGCTGCGGCATAGGGGCGCACGTCGACGCGGTGCGTGATGTCGCGCCCGGGGGTCCATGCGCGGTCGAACTCCGCGGGGTCGAAGCCGGCCGGTGTCAGGCGAAGTGCGGAGGCTGTGCGCACGGCGCGGGCAATGGGCTCCCGGGGGAGCGTGGCCTCGAAGTGGCGCAGCGAGCGGTGCTCCCGAATCCGCGCAGCGGCTGCTTGCGCTACCTGGTGCACCCGTACGTGATCGGGGTGGCCGTAGCCGCCGGACGGGTCATAGCCCACGAGGACGTCGGCCTGCTCGGACTCCACGAGGTCGATGAGGCGAGTGACCTGATCATCGAGCTCGCCCGCGGCGAATCCGCCCGGCGCATCCCCGGCGAGCCCGGAGTCGGCGTAGCCCCAGGTCTCCAGTCGAGCGGTGCCCAGGATCTCGGCCGAACGCTCCAACTCAGCCGCGCGCACTCCGGCCAGGTCCTCGCGAAACTCCGCGGAGGTGAGCCCCGCCGCTCCATCGGTAGCCACGGCGAGGACGACACGATGTCCCTCCGCCGCGGCGCGCGCCATCGTCCCGGCGGTGAGGAGGGCCTCATCGTCGGGGTGGGCGTGCAGGAAGACCAGCGTGGCCACGGCCCCATCCTGACGCATCGGCCCAGACGTGTCGGGCCTGACGCATCGGGAGCCCCGCCGTGGCGTAGCGTCGGCGCGTGCGGATCGCCCATGTCTCGGACTGCTACTTGCCGCGCACCGGCGGCATCGAGACGCAGGTGCGCGGCCTCGCCCTCGCGCAGGCCGCACGGGGTGACGAGGTGCGCATCATCACGGCGACCCCGGGGGATGGGCCCGTGCGTGCAGGACGCGATGTCGTCGACGGCCTGCCGGTCGACCGCCTCGCCGCGCGCCTGCCCGCCGATCTCCCCGTGCATCCGCGGACGCGCGCGGGGGTGCGGGCACTCCTGGAGTCCGACCCCGTCGACGTCGTTCACGTGCACGTCGGCGCCACATCGCCGTTCGCCTGGGGAGCGCTACGCGCCGTCGCGCAACTGGACCTGCCCACGGTGGTCACGGTTCACAGCGTGTGGGGTCCCCTCTCTCGAAGCGGCTACCGGGCGGCCAGGAGCGCGCTGCTGCGACCGAACCTGGTGATCAGCGCGGTGAGTGGTATGGCGGCCTCGGCGGTGAGTCGCTCGCTTGGCACCGACGTCGCGGTGCTGCCCAACGCCCTTGACCCCACGCCGTGGCAGCGCGAGTCGGCCGTGCCGCGCGTCGACGGCGCATTCCGCGTGGTCACCGTGTCCCGCCTGGCTCCGCGCAAGCGCATCAACGCGCTGCTGACCGCGATCGCACGCGCACAGGTGCTCATAGGACCTTCGACGCGCATCGAGGCCACGATTATCGGCGATGGCCCGCAACGGGCTCTGGCCGAGCGCACCGCCCGACGCCTGGGGATCGATGCCACCTTCACCGGCCGGCTCGACGGGGCCGGCATCAGGGACGTCTTCGCGCGCAGCGACGCGTTCGTCCAGGCCTCGGTGCGCGAGTCGTTCGGTATCGCCGCCCTGGAGGCGCGCACATGTGGACTACCGGTCATCGCGCGTGCGCAGGCCGGCACGTCGGAGTTCATTCACGACCGGGTCGAGGGCCTACTGGCCGCCGACGACGCCTCGCTCGCCTCCGCGATCGCCCTGCTCGCCACCGATCCCGCGCTGGCCCAGCGGATAGCGGCCCACAACGTCGCCGAACCGATCGATCAGACATGGGACCACATCTGCGCTCGGGCGAGCGCGCTCTACGCCGACGCCGGCGCCTAGGCTGGACCCATGGCGGGCATGCGGGTCCTCAAGGGCCACGGCACGGGCAACGACTTCGTCCTCATTCCCGACCTGGACGGCCAACTCGAACTCACGCCGGCCATGGTCGATGCGCTGTGCGATCGGCGCATGGGGATCGGCGGCGACGGCGTCCTGCGCGTCGTACGCTGCGAGGCCTGCGACGACCCGGCCGCGACAGGCGCGGAGTTCTTCATGGACTACCGCAATTCCGACGGCTCGAGCGCGGAGATGTGCGGCAACGGCATCCGTGTCTTCGCTCGCTTCCTGGTCGAAGAGGGGCTCGCCGACCCCGCGGGCATGGAGATCGCGACCCGCGGCGGCGTGCTCCATGTGCGGCGGCTGGACAACGGCGAGTACGCCGTGGGAATGGGCGAAGCGGCACCGGTGGCCCGGATCGCCTCGGTCATGGTCGGCAATCGCTCCTATCCGGCGACCGGCGTACACGTGCCCAATCCGCACGCGGTCGTCTACGTGACCTCGCTCGGTGCGGCGGGGCCGCTCGATCGTGCGCCGGAGGTGAGCCCCGAGGAACTCTTCCCCGAAGGCGTCAACGTCGAGTTCGTCGAGGTCATCGGCCCAGGTCACGTCTCCATGCGCGTGCACGAGCGGGGCGTGGGCGAGACCCTCTCGTGCGGCACCGGGGCCTGCGCGGTCGCTTGGGTCACGCGGCGTCGAGACGGCATCACCGACGACCTCATCCGCGTCGACGTGCCCGGTGGCACCCTCCACGTGCGTGAGACCGACGGTCATCTCGAACTCATCGGTCCCGCGGTCATCGTCGCCGACGGTGTCCTCGAGGACGACTGGATCGCTGCGTGGACCTAGACGCCCCCGCGGTCGGCGAACTCGACCTCGAGGACCGGCAGGCGCTGCGGCGCGTCGTCGGCCTGTCGACCGAGCTCGAGGACATCAGCGAGGTCGAGTACCGGCAGGTGCGCCTGGAGCAGGTGGTGCTCGTCGGCGTGTGGACCGAGGGCACGGCGGACGAGGCCGAGCGCAGCCTTCGCGAGCTGGCCGCGCTCGCCGAGACGGCCGGGGCCGTGGTGCTCGACGGCGTGATCCAGCGGCGCGAGCGCCCGGATCCCGCGACCTACATCGGCTCGGGCAAGGCTCGTGAACTCCGCGACATCGTCGTGTCCTCCGGCGCCGACACCGTCATCTGCGACGGCGAGCTCAGCCCGGGCCAGCTCCGCCACCTCGAGGATGTCGTCAAGGTCAAGGTGGTCGATCGCACCTGGCTCATCCTGGACATCTTCGCCCAGCATGCGCGCAGCAAGGCAGGTCGCGCGCAGGTGTCCTTGGCTCAGATGCAGTACCTCCTTCCGCGGCTGCGCGGCTGGGGCGAGTCGCTCAGCCGCCAGGCTGGCGGACGCGCCGGCGGTGCCACCGGGGGCGTCGGCACGCGCGGGCCGGGCGAGACCAAGATCGAGACGGATCGACGCCGGATCCGCGATCAGATGACGGTGCTGCGTCGCCAGCTCAAGGAGATGGAGCGCGTACGCCGCACCCAGCGCACGTCACGCGAGCGCGCGGGCACACCGGCGGTCGCCCTTGCCGGCTACACCAACGCGGGCAAGTCGAGTCTGCTCAATCGCCTCACCGGTGCCGGCGTGCTCGTGGAGGATGCGCTGTTCGCCACTCTCGATCCGACGGTCCGACGCCTGGACCTGCCCAGCGGGCGCCACTGCACGGTCGCCGACACGGTCGGCTTCGTCCGCCATCTGCCCCATCACCTGGTCGAGGCCTTCCGCTCGACGCTCGAGGAGGTCACCGACGCCGACCTCGTCGTCCACGTCGTCGATGGCTCCGACCCGTATCCGGAGGATCAGCTCTCCGCCGTGCGCGAGGTCCTCGGCTCGATCGGCGCTGGCGACCTGCCTGAACTCGTCGTCATCAACAAGGCCGACATCGCCGACCCGCTGCAGCTGGCTGCCCTTCGCCGACGCGAGCCCGACGCGCTCATCGTCTCCGCGCATACGGGCGAGGGGCTCGAGGCGCTTCTCGAGCGGCTCGACGCGCGTCTGCCTCGCCCGGAGATCGAGGTCGACGTGATCGTCCCCTACGACCGCGGCGATCTCGTGGCGGCGGCACACTCCGACGGCGAGGTGCTCTCGGAGGAGCACCTGCCCGAGGGCACGCGCCTTCGGGCACGCGTGCGCCCTGACCTCGCGGCGCGGATGGGCGTGCGACTGTCGTCGCCGGTCGACGAGTGAGCGAATCGAGCCTGCCCTCGGTGGCCGAGGCGCTCGCCGCCGCAGCGGCCGCCCTCGGCAGTGAGCCGAGACCGGGCCAACTGGCCATGGCCGAGGCAGTGGCCGAATCCCTCGGCTCCGGCCGATCCGCGCCCCAGCACCTGCTGGTGCAGGCCGGCACGGGCACGGGCAAGTCCCTCGCCTACCTCGTGCCCGCCGCACTGCACGCGATGAGGGGCGAGGCCATCGTCGTGGCGACCGCCACGCTCGCGCTGCAGCGTCAGCTCGTTGAACGCGACCTGCCGGTCGTCGCGTCCGCGCTCGCTCCACTGCTGCCGCGTGAGTTGACCTACGCCGTGCTCAAGGGCCGACACAACTACGTCTGCCTCGAACGACTGCACCGGCAGGAGCCCGAGGATGACGGCGACGCGATCATCCCGCGCTCCGCGCTCGGTCAGCAGGCCGTCGCGGTGCGCGAGTGGGCGCTGGAGACCTCGACGGGGGACCGAGACGAGTTCGGCGAATCGATCGACCCGCGCGTGTGGCGAGGCATCTCCGTGTCACGACGCGAGTGCGTGGGGGAGATGCGCTGCGCCTACGGCGCGGAGTGCTTCACCGCCAAGCGGCGCGAGGTGGCGATGGCGGCTGACATCGTCGTCACCAATCACGCCATGCTCGCGATCCACGCTGTCGAGGGCATCCCCGTCCTGCCCGACCACGATGCCGTCATCGTCGACGAGGCGCATGAGCTCGTCGATCGTGTGACCCAGGCGCTGGCGCTGGAGCTCTCGGCGCGCTCGGTGGAGCAGGCGGCCGGACGAGCGCGCAAGTTCCTCCGCCCGTCCACCGCGGACGACCTCGCCGACGCCGCCGAGCGGTTGACCGAGGCAGCTCGCGAGGACGGCCGCTATCGCGAAGCCCCGCGCGACCTGCTGCTGGCGCTCACGTCGATCCGCGACGTGGCGCGCGTGGCGATCAGCGAGATCCCCAGCGATGACGACCTGGACACCCTGGCCGCGAGGCAGCGCGCCCGCGGCGGGCTGGAAGAGGTCTTCGACGCGGCGGGGCGCCTGATCGCCGCGACTTCGGCAGAGGTCACCTGGGTGGAGTCCGGCACGGTCAAGCTCGCGCCGCTGGAGATCGCCGGGGTCCTCGGCTCCTCGCTCATGGCCGAGCGCCCCGTGGCGCTCACCAGCGCCACGCTGACCCTCGGTGAGGACTTCGACGACTGCGCGGCCCGCATGGGGGTGCCCGGCGAGTGGCAGGGCCTCGACGTCGGGAGCCCCTTCGACTACGCCCAGCAGGGCATCCTCTACGTCGCGCGCCATCTGCCTCCTCCCGGCCGCGATGGCATTCCCGAGGAAGCCCTCGACGAGGTGGGCGACCTCATCGATGCGGCGGGCGGACGCACGCTCGTGCTGTGCTCGTCGTGGCGCGCGGTGGAGCGGATGGGCGACTACCTGCGCGTGCGCCTGTCGACGCCGGTCCTCGTCCAGCGACGCGGCGAACCGGCGGCCGCCCTGGTGAGT
>JALQSY010000076.1 GCA_023264215.1 Candidatus Nanopelagicales bacterium | reverse complement strand
CCCGGTCCCTGGCCGGACGCCGCGGCGGAGTTCACGGAGTAGGGCTGCTTCGGCGGTCCTGCCGCAACTCGCGCGTCGCGACGGCGAGCCCGACGACAACCAGCGCGACGCCGGCGCACAGTGCGCTGGTGGCCAGGCCCGTGACGGTGCGCGGGAGGACGAGCGTCGCGAGGACGACGAGCAGGCCTGCCGCGCTCCACACGGCGATCACCGCGCGACGGTCGTCGACGGCCAGGCGGGTGAGCAGCAGCGCCTGCGCCAGCGCGAAGGTGGCGCCGATCGCCGCGAACAGCCCGGCGACAGGCACGAGCGCGGCGTACTGCGATCCGCCGACGAACCCCACCACGAGCCCGGGGACGGCGGCCGTCCCGGCAATCACGAGCAGGCCGATCCCCCCGACGGCGACGAGGGCGACGGTGGTTGCGCGCCCACGGCGTGCGTCGGCGAAGCGCGGGAAGGCCACCACCCCGACGAACTGGGGTAGCCAGAACGCGACCTTGGCGATGACGACGCCGACGCCGTAGAGACCGGCGTCCTCCGCATCGAGCAGGGCCCTGGCCAGCAGGACGTCGATGTTGGTCAGGACGAATAGGGCGAGGAGGGCGTGGGTCGCGTGCGCGGACTCCCGGGCGAAGTGATCGAGGCGCTCGCGCGGCGCATCCGCCAGGGGTGCCACGACGATCCGCCCGGCCACGGCGCCTATCGCGGTGCCGACCGCCAGCCCGGCCATGGTCCCGACGACGCTGCCGGTGGCCAGAGCGCCGACCACCCCGCCGATACCTCGACCCAGGCCGACGAGGGCGTACACCGCCGCCAACCGGCGGTAGGCCTCCCGGCCCTGCGCGACGCCGTACTGCGCTCCCGCCCAGGTCAGGGGCACGAACGCCGCGGCCGCCAGGAGCACGGACGCCCACCCGTCGAGGCGGAGCAGCCACATGAGCAGTGGGCTCACTGCGAGGGTCGCCGCGGCCACGGCCAGGCCGCCGATGAATCCGTCGCGAAGCATGCCTCGCGCAGCCCCCGACCGTTCGGCATCGGCGAGGTTCACGAGGCGCCGCGCGGCTACGGCCTGGATGCCCATCGCGAGGACGCTGCCGATGAGCAGGATGCCGAGCAGGGCGGCCAGGATCCCGAAGCCATCGGGTCCGAGCGCGCGGGCGGCGACGACGCTGACGGCGTACGACGCCACCTGGGCGATACCGAGGGCGACGGCGACGAGGGCGGCGTGGGATGCGATGGTGCCGCGGATGCCGGGACCGGACGACGTGGCCGGCTCGACCGGCCCGGGCAGACGCTCAGCCATGGCCCTTCACGCGTGCCACGATAACCCTCCATGGCGACTCGACGGGCTCTTCGCGCGGTCGCCTACGGGTGGATCGCCGTCCTCAGCGTGGCGATCCTGGCCCCGGTGCTCGCGCCGGGCTTCGCGCTGAGTTACGACCTCGTATTCACCCCGCGCCAGGATCTGCTGCCCGGTTCGATCGGCGTGGGAGGTGGCCTGCCTCGTGCGGTTCCTCAGGATGCGGTCGTCGCGCTGATCGAGACCGTCGTCCCCGGGTCGATCCTGGAGAAGGTCATCCTGCTGTCGATCCCCCTCATCGCCGGGGCCGGGATGATGAGGCTCCTGCCGAGCACGGGCGCCGGGATCATCGCCGCGACGCTCGCCATCGCCAATCCCTTCGTCGCGCAGCGGCTCGTCATCGGGCACTGGGGATTCCTGCTCGCCTACTCCCTGGTCCCGTGGGTCCTGGTGGTCGCGCGCCGGCTTCGCCGCACAGGCGAGACCGTGGACGGCGTGCGCCTGCTGCTGCTCATCGCGGCGGGCTCGCTCACGCCGAGCGGCTGCATCATGCTGTCGGTCCTGGCCCTCCCGCCGGTCCTGGCACCGCGATCGGGCGTGCGCCCGCCCCGTCGCGTCCTCCTCGCCGGTGCGGTCGCGGCGGTGTGGCTGCCGTGGCTGCTGCCGGCGCTGCTGCACCCCACCGGCGGAGCGGCGGACCCGGACGGCAGCGGGGTCTTCGCGCTGCGGCCCGACGCCCCGGGTGGCGCCCTGGTGAGCGCGCTGACAGGCGGGGGGATCTGGAACGCCGAGGTCGTGCTGGCCTCGAGAGGAACGGCGCTCGCATGGGTGGCCGGGGCAGTGGCCCTCGGACTCGCCGCCGCAGGCGCCGCGTCGCTGTGGCGGGGGTCGCGCGCCGTGGTGACGTGGTGGACGGTGGTGGCCGTCGCTGGCCTGGTGGCTGCGCTCGCCTCGACATGGGCGGCCGGGCCGTGGGGTGCTCTGCTCGAGCAGGTCCCCGGCGCAGGCCTGGCGCGAGACGCCCACAAGCTCCTCGGCCCGTGGCTGCTCCTCGTCGCGGCCGCAGCGGGCGAGGGCGGGCAGCGACTGGCTCGACGTGCCGGCGACCGCGCCGCACGCGCCGCGATCGTCGCGGTGCTCGCTGTCGTACCCGTGGCCTGCCAGCCCGATCTGCTGTGGGGCGCAGGAGGGCGGCTGGCCGCGGTGGAGTACCCCGCTGAGTGGGCCGAGGTCCGACAGGTGCTCCAGGCTGACGATCGCCCCGGTGACGTCGTGTCCTTCCCGTGGACGTCCTTCCGGCGGTTCGCCTGGAACGCGGACCGCACGGTGCTCGATCCGGCGCCGCGCTGGCTGTCCCGCACCACCGTGGTCTCGGACGACCTGCTCATCTCGACCCCCGACGGCGTCGTCCAGGTGTCGGGTGACGATCCTCGGGCCGCGGCGATCCAGGAGGCGATCGACGCCGACCGGCCGATCACGGGTCTGCTGGGCGAACTGGGCATCGGCTGGGCGCTCGTCGCGCGGGGGACGCCCGGGTCCGTTCCGGCCCTTCCGGGCTGGGAGTTGGTGAGCCGGGGGGAGGGCCTGGACCTCTACGCGGCCCCCGAGCCGCCGACCGACTCCGGCCGGCCCGCCCACCTGGTGATCGTCGCCGCGGTGGACCTGGGCGTGCTCGCGGGACTGCTCGCCGCGGCGGGCGCGCTCGGATTGCGGCGAGTCCGGGTGCGCGAGCCCGGTCGTTTGGTACCTTGACCGTCTGAGGAGGTAGTCATGTCGGTGTGGATCGGCCCCATCATCGCCGCGGTCGTCGGCGCAGTCGTCGCCGCGGGCGCCTCCTTCGGCATCGTGTCCTCGCAGACGGCGGTGCCCCCGACAGTCGACGCGCCGTACGTCGTCTACGGGTCGACCAACTAGCGCCCCGACCTCGTTCGCCGCGCCTGCTCGACACTGCGTCGCAGCACCGCCTCGAATCCCAGCGCCGAGGCATCCCACGAGAATTCCGCAGAGCGTCTCCTCGCCTGCTCTCCGAGCCGTGAGCGCATCTGCGTATCGGTGAGCATCGCGTCGATGGCCGCGGTGAATTCCGTCGGTCCTCCTCGCACGAGGAGCCCCGTCCGGCCGTCGACGATGGACTCCCCGACTCCGCCGGCATCGGCGTAGGCGACCGCAGGCACGCCCAGCGACGCTGCCTCCATGACGACCAGTCCCCACCCCTCCTTCAGTGAAGGCAGAGCCAGCACCCAGGCGCGAGCGATCTGCCGGGCCTTGTCCTCCTCGCTCACGTGACCGGTGAACTCGACGATGTCCGCCACCCCTTCGCGCCGGGCCACCTGCTGGAGTTCCTCCGACCACCATCCGTCGCCGACGACCGCCACCGTGAGCCCGGGATGGCGCGAGCGCAGGGCGGCGGCCGCCGCGATCACGTGCTCGACCCTCTTGTGGGGGACGAGGCGTCCCAGCACGAGGATCCTCGGCTCTGGGTCCCGGTCCACGCCGGGCTCGGGGATCGGATCGGTGCCGTTGTGCACGACCGTGATCGACCCGGCATCGACACCGTGCTCGATGAGTTCGTCCCGCGTCGCTTGCGACACGGCGACGTAAGAACTCGAGCGGAATGCCCGCGGGGCAACCCTGGACTCGATGAACCAGCCGATCCGCGCGCGCACGGGGTCGTACACGACCGGCCACTGCTCGCGATGGACGTGGTGCACGAGGACGACGGTGGGCGCGCGTGTGGCCCAGGGAGCGAAGAACGGAATGCCGTTCTGGGTGTCCACGACGACGTCGATGTCGCCGAGGGCGCCGCGGCGCAGCAATCCCCGCGCCTTCGAGTAGACCGACAGCTTGGAGCCGATGCGGACGATGCGCACCCCGCCCCGTTCCTCGGACTCAGGGGCCTGGTCGTGTCGAGCGCAGATGAGGGTCACCCGGTGGCCGGCGGCGGACCAGCGACGCGCCAACTGCTCGATGTAGACCTCCGACCCTCCGCCCTCGGGATTGGCGGTGTCGCGCCAGTTGAGGACGACGATGTGCACGGCCACAAGGTACGTGGTGCGCGACCCGCGCGTGCCACCCGACCGCTGGGGTAACGTCGCCGAATGCCCACCAGCACCACCCCGGATGCCCACGCGGCGACGTGGCGCCGGTCGGTGCGGCTCTTCCGGGCATTCCTCGCCGAGCAGAGCGATCCGGACAGGTTCTACGGCGCTCTCGCGGCCGATTCCGCAGCCCATGTGGATCGCTTCCACCGGCTGAGCGGCGCGCGACTGCTCGATGTGGGTGGTGGTCCGGGCTTCTTCGCCGATGCCTTCGAGGCGCGGGGAGCGACGTACGTCGCAGTCGACGCCGACGCAGGGGAGATGCGGTTGCATGGTCGCGACCCGGGCCCGCGCACGGTGCAGGCGCGGGGGGAGGCACTGCCCTTCGCCGATCATGCCTTCGACGTGGCCTATTCCTCCAACGTCCTCGAGCACGTGGCCGATCCCTGGGCGATGGCTGACGAGATGGTGCGGATCGTGCGGCCCGGCGGCACGGTCGTCATCTCCTACACACTGTGGTTCGGCCCCTGGGGCGGACACGAGACGTCTCCGTGGCACCTCCTGGGCGGAGACCGTGCGGCTCGGCGCTACCAGCGACGTCATGGTCGTGCGCCCAAGAACGTGTTCGGCGAGAGCCTGTTCGCCCTGACAGCGTCGGAGGGCATCGCCTGGGCGCGGGGACAGCGCGATGCCGACATCGTCTCCATCGAGCCGCGCTACCTGCCCGGCCCCCTGCACTGGCTGATGAAGGTCCCCGGTGCGCGCGAGGCGCTGACGTGGAACCTCATGGCGGTGCTCCGACGGAGATCGACGTGACGACCCCGGTCGACACGCGGGCCGGGGAGCCGGTCGCCACTCCCGAGGCCGATCCGCGACTGATGCACCGCGTGCGCCTCATCGCCGTGAGCCTGGCGCTGGCGGCCCTGGCCTTCGTCCAGGACCCCGGCCGGATCGCCGCAGACACCAAGCTCGACCTCGCGGTAGACCCCGGTGGCTTCCTCCAGCGATCGCTCACCCTGTGGGAGCCCCTGGGCTTCTTCGGTCAACTCCAGAACCAGGCCTACGGCTACCTCTTCCCAACGGGCCCGTTCTTCGTGCTCGGCGACATCATCGGAATTCCCGCCTGGGTCACGCAGCGCCTGTGGTGGTCCGTGATCCTCATCGCGGCATTCCTCGGCGTCGTCCGGCTCGCGCGACTGCTGGGGATGACCGGCGACATGCCGCGCATCGTTGCCGGGCTGGCCTACGCACTCGCTCCGCGGATGGTGACCGAGATCGGCGTGCTCACGAGCGAGGTGCTGCCCTACGCGATGGCGCCCTGGGTCCTCATCCCGCTGGTCCAGATCGGCCGAGGCACGTACACCGCCCGACGGGGGGCCGCGTGGAGCGGGGTTGCGGTGCTCCTTGCCGGCGGTGTGAACGCCGTCGCCACCGCGGCCGTCCTGCCGCTGGGCGCGCTGTGGATCCTCATCATGCTCCGTGGTCGCGTGCGGCTGAGCGTCCTGGGCTGGTGGACGCTGTCGGTGGCGCTCGCCGTCCTGTGGTGGGCCATCCCGCTGCTGCTGCTCGGCCGGTACTCGCCGCCGTTCCTTGACTGGATCGAGTCGTCCTCGGTGACCACCTTGATCACGTCCCCGGACACGGTGCTCAGGGGCACATCGCAATGGGTTGCCTATGTCGCGGAGCCGGGCGGCCCGTCATGGCCCGGAGGGTGGCAGCTCGTCACCGTGCCCGCGCTCATCCTCGTGACGGGACTGGTCGCCGCGCTCGGCCTGATCGGACTGTCGGTGCGCGGCGTACCCGCGCGGGCGTTCCTCGTGACCGGCGTGCTGGTGGGTGTCGTGCTCGTGTCACTCGGCCACACCGGCGTGGTCCAGGGGTTCGGCGCTGGGCTGGTGCAGGAGGCCCTCGATGGCGTGCTCGCGCCGCTGCGCAACACGCACAAGTTCGATCCGGTGCTGCGCCTGCCTCTGGCCCTCGGCGTGGGCTTCGCGGCAGCGGCCCTGGCTCGCCGTGTGCATGTCGCGCACGCACGGCGCTGGATTGCGGCGGGCATGGTGGGCCTGC
This sequence comes from Candidatus Nanopelagicales bacterium, assembly GCA_023264215.1. The sequence goes on along the minus strand of JALQSY010000076.1, from coordinate 1,350 downwards.
TCGTCGCGGGCGCGTGGCCGATGGTGACCGGCAGCCTGGTCCGCGATCGCTCCTTCGAGCAGGTCCCGGACTACTGGGTGCAGGTGGCGGACTGGCTCGCTGACAACTCACCCGATGGCCGGGCGCTCGTCGTGCCCGGTGCATCCTTCGGGATCTACAGCTGGGGACGCACCCAGGACGAGCCGCTCCAGCCGCTCGCGCGGTCGGCGTGGGCTGTGCGCGATGCCGTGCCCCTGTCGAGCGCAGGCAACATCAGGTGGCTCGACGCGATCCAGGACCGCCTGGACTCCGGGCGCGGTTCGCAGCGCCTGGCCGATGCCCTGGCGCGGGCCGGAGTCGAGTACGTCGTGGTGCGCAACGACATCGATCGCCGACGGAGCGCGACGCCTCGCACCGTCCTCATCCGGCAGGCCCTGATCAGGTCCGGCGGCTTCACCCCGGTCGTGGGCTTCGGGCCGGCACTTCCGCCGTTCCGCACGGCGACAACCGTCGTCGACGACGGCCTCCAGGACACGGTGGCCGCGGTCGAGATCTGGCGTGTCGATTCGCCGGTGGGCGGGGAGGATCCGCGGATCACGCTGAGGGATGCCTCGACGGTGACGGTGCTGTCCGGATCGGCGGAGTCCGTCATCGACCTCGCGGACGGCGATGTGCTCGGCGAGCGCGCGGTGGTGATCTCGGGCGACGAGGCGGTCCTCGCGGACGCCGGGATCGCGTTGGACTACGCCGTGTCGGACGGATTCCGACGCAGCGAGGTGAGCGTCGGCTCGACCCGCGACAACCGGTCCCAGACGCTGCGTGCGGACGAGGCCTACCTGCAGGACCGACGAGTGCACGACTACTACCCGGTGGACCCTGAGGGGCGCCAGGCGGTCGCCGTATTCGAGGGCGGCACGGTCACGGCGTCGTCGAGCGGCAGCGACGTCACCGCCCTGCGGGCGCGCTCGAGCGCGGCGCAGCCGTGGGCGGCGCTGGATGGCGATCCGGACACCGCCTGGATCTCCGGCGACCTGGAGAAGGGCGTCGGCCAGTGGTGGGAGGTGGTAGCCGAGTCCGAGTTCACGCCGCGATGGGTTGACGTCCGGCTCGTCGTGGGCGAGGAGGCTGGAATCGAGCCGAGGGTGGTCACGGTGAGCACCGATGCGGGGGATGTTGCCGTGTCCGTGCTGCCCACGGACCAGCCTCAGCGGCTTCCCGTCCCAGACGGGCCCACGCGAACCCTGCGACTGACGCTCGACGAGGTCGTCAATGACGGTCCGGGCGAGGCGTTCGGGCTGCGCGAGATCAGGATTCCGGAGTTGGACATCTCTCGAGCGGTGGCCGCTCCCGGAGTAGCCGACGGAGGCCCCA
>JALQSY010000075.1 GCA_023264215.1 Candidatus Nanopelagicales bacterium | reverse complement strand
CCGCCGGATTGAGTGGCCGCGGGTTGCCCACGGTCGCGAGATACGCAAGGTCCTCGGCACCGTTGCCGTAGGCGAAGGACTGGGCGAGGTCGATGTCGTGCGCGGCGGCGAAGTCGCGTACCGCCTGTGCCTTGGCATCGCCCCACAGCACCGGACCGTCGATGAAACCGGTGAGCACACCGTCGCGCGACTCCATGCGCGTGCACAGGATGTCCTCGATACCGAGATCGCGAGCGGCCGCCTCGACCTGGAAGGTGAGCGCGGAGGAGGCGATGACAACGGTGTGCCCGCGACCGCGGTGCGCGGCGATGAGCGCGCGCGCCTCGGGGTAGATCATCTGAGCGATGTGCTTGCGGAAGAGTCGCTCGCCCATCTTCTCGACGTCGTCGACCGAGCGGCCGCCGAGCGCACCCACGCCGATCTCGACCAGGCGATGGACGTCCTGGCCGCGCACCTCGACGTTGACGCTCTCGATGAGGGAACGCAGCAACTCCGTCGTGCCCACATCGCGAGCCATGAGGCGGTCGCGGAAATAGGCGACAGCCGAGTATCCGTCGATGAGTGTTCCATCGAAGTCGAAGAAGGCACCGATGTGGGGGCCTTCGGGGGATGCCTCGACCTCGGCCACCAGTCCGTCGATGTCAGGCACGCTTAACGCCTCCGCATGATCCTCGAAATTGTCCGCCGGCCATCGCCCTCGATCTGCGCCATGGCCGCACGTCGCACGATACCCACGCGCTCCACGGCGGCCCTCAGCTCGTCCCGGAAGTCCTCGCGCTGCTTGCGCAGTTCCTCGCCGCCGACGCCGAGCAATCCCCGATTGTCCGCGAGCTTGAGCGCCCCCTGCATGAGATCCCGGGAGATCGACTCGGGGCTGTGGAGGCGGTGCATCAGCCAGTCCTGCTTCGCAATGCCCAGGCACTCCTGCACCAGCGCATCGCGATCGACGGGGGCCGCGGGCTCTCGGTCTGCCAGCCGAGCGGCGACGACGTAGTAGGCCTCGAGGAAGGGGCCGATGATGCGGTGGGAGACGTACAGGTGCGTCTGGTCCAGCGCCTGCAGCACGCCGTCCCGATCGAAGCCCTCTCCGGACCACCCGGGCCGGGCCAGATCGACCTCACGACGGATGTCCTCGGCGAACTCCCGCTTGCGCGGGAAGAAGAACTCGAACTTCAGCAGGTCGCGCAGTTCCAGGGCGGCCTGCCAGGTCGTGTCGACGACATCGCCACCGGTGTCCGCCGCGGCGAGGAGGGCGTTCTCCGCAATCGCGCGGTAGACGAACCAGTGGCCAAGAGTGTTGCGATAGAAGGCCGCCTCGTGGAAGCGATCGGGAGCGACGGCAAAGACCGGCTCGAGGCCTCCGTCGTAGACCTCGATGACGCCTTCACGCTGGAGCGTGCGAAGCGCGGTACGCAAGCCGTCGGGACGTGCCAGGTCGATGTCGGACGTGAGAGGAAGATGGCGCTCGCGCACGTAGGCGAGGAGTGGATCGAGGACGTCGAGCAACTCCCCAAGCGTCAGCGCGCGCCCCTCGTTGTCGAGCAGGGCGAAGGTGATCAGAGCCGAAGGCGTGATGGGCGTCGCGGCGTTGATCCGGTCGGCGATCTCGAAGGCGACGCGGGGTACGACGGTCTCCGGATCGGCGGAGCCGGCGCGTTCGCGCGCATCGTCCAAGGTCCCCAGCAAGGACAGCGGCTCGCCGAAGCGGACATGCACCTGGCCGCGGCGCGTCGACTGGGCCCGGGCGAATCCGTAGAGCCAGCGCAGGCTCTCCGGGGTCTTGCTGCCGCCGGTGTCCTCGTAGGAGATCGCCTCCACCTCATGCTGCTGGTCGTACACGATCGAGACGGGGACGATGTACACGTCCTCCTTGGTTGCCGATCCGGCCTCGGCGGCGTTCTCGACGAACGCGTCGATGAGGTATCGGAGGACGCCCATACGCGGCGGCCGGAGCTTGCCGGTACGTGTGCGCCCACCTTCGAAGTACCACTCAAGATTGGCATGGACCTTGAGCAGGCATCCCAGATACAGGCGCATCATCGCCGGATAGACCGGATCGTCGCGTGAGCTGCGACGGATGAAGATCAGCCCCGCCCGCTTGGCGAGGACCGAGGCTGGCCACTTGGCGAGGTTCATTCCACCGAGGACAAAGTTGGGCGGGAAGCCGTACCCGGACAGGACGCGCCGCAGGACAAGCGGATCGAGGTAGGAGCGATGGTTGGGCAGGAAGACCAGCGAGTGCTTCAGGCCCAGTTCGCGGATGTGCCGCAGCCGATCCGTTGAGGCATCGATCGAGTACGAGCGCGAGAGCCACGCGCCGAAGCGATCCCATGCCTGGCTGCTCTTGGGCTCGACGGTCGCGACCATCTCGTCCAGGCACCGGCGGGCGTCGGCGCTGATGTCCTCGGGTGTGCGACCGGTCTGTTCCGACAGCACAGCCACCCGCGCCGCGAACTCCGGCGAGGCGGCGATCTCGGCCGCGGTCAACTGCATGATGGCCCTCCGGTGCCAAGACTAGGGCGGGAGGCGGCGGCGCGGGTCAGATCCCACAGGTCGCTAGAGGACCTCACTGACTCCTGGGACGCCATCGGCGATGACGACCGTCTTGTCATCATGAGGCTTGCCTTCTGTCGTCGTCCGCTTGAAGTTCGCCCGGCAGATCCGGAAGAGCGCCCGATCCGATTCGGGGGTGATGTCATGCAGGACATAGCCGTTGTTGAGCAGCTCGCCGTGCCGCGCCCAAGGAGTCCCGGCGAGCGTGCCCGGGCCAGCCGCCGCCGCCGGACCGCCCGGCTCGAAGAATGTCGGCGAGGAGATGGCCCCTGTGGCGATCTCGGCCGCCACAGCCGGCCTGTCCCACGCCTTCGTCGCGGCAACCAGTTCCCCGATACTTGGGAAGTCGCGCGGATCAGGCCACTCGGCGAGCAGATCGAAGGCAAGGTTGCAGTGGAAATCGCCTGTGAGCACGACCGGATTTCGCACCTGGCCAGTTGTGATCGCGGAAACAAGCCGCTCGCGGGCTGACCAGTAGCCGTCCCAGGAGTCGTAGTTGTACAGGCCCCTCGGCAGAGGGATACCGACTCCGCCATTGATGTCAGCGACCACCGTCTGCTGCGAGATGAAACTCCATCGCGCCATGGAATCCCGAAGGGTGTCGGCCAGCCAAGCCTCCTGCTTGGCACCCAGCATCGATGCCTCCGGGTCGAACATGCCGTCCACCCAGCCGCCGAAGTCGTTCGGGGTGTTGTCACCGGGTTGATCCGTCCGGTACTGGCGGCCATCGAGCAGGAGGAAGGTGGCCAGGGTCCCCCAGGCGATCTCGCGGTAGATCTTCATGCGGCGGGGCATCGGCTCAGGCTGTGGGATCCGAATCGCATGGTTCTCCCAGAAGGCCTGGAAGCCGGCCGCTCGACGCTTGCGGAACTTCACGCGGTCCTTCTGGCCATCTCCGCCGCTCTTGGACGCCGTGAAGTTGTTGTCCACCTCGTGGTCATCCCAGACCACCGAGTACGGCGCTGCTGCGTGGAGTGCCTGCAAGTCGGTTGAGGACCGGTAGAGGCCGTACTGACGGCGGTACTGCCAGATCGTATGCGTCTCGCCCTCCCACGGGATGCGGCGAAGGGGCTTCGTCTGGGTGGGGCGCATGTAGCCCTTGTTGCCGTACTCGTATATGTAGTCTCCGAGCGCCAGCCAGTAGTCCGGCTCCTGGGCAGCAAGATCGGAATAGAGCTGGTAGTAGCCCGACTGCCAGTTGGCACAGGATGTCTGACCGACGCGCAGACGCGACATGGAGGCCCCGGCTTCAGGGGTAGTGCGTGTGCGTCCCACCGGGGAGAGCTCCGTGCCGTGCTTGAAGCGGTAGTAGTACCAGCTGTCTGCGGCTAGTCCCTTGACGTCAACGTGCACGCTGTGCCCGTACGTGGGACCAGCCTCCTCGGATCCTCGGGCGACGATGTTGCTGAACGCCTCATCGGAGGCCACCTCCCACTCCACAGTCGCCGTTGCCTTGCCCATACCGCCATCGAGTTCGAGCGGCCTGGGAGCCAGGCGCGTCCACAGGATGACCGAGTCGGGTAGCGGATCCCCAGAAGCAACGCCGAGGGCGAAGACCTCACCGGAGGCCCGCACGGTCCGGCCGGCAAGGGCGGGGGTAGTCGGGACGAGGACGGAGGCGCCGGTAGCGACCGCACCGAGGGCCAGGAAGGAGCGGCGGTCCAGGCCGCCCGCGGGGGTGTCGTCAGTCATGGGGGCAGACTAGGCACTTGAGGAGACTCAGGTCCCACCAATCGACCAACGCCAGCAGGCCACGCGGGAAGGGGAGCATGGACACCCTCCTGCCGACGACCAAACATCGCCGCGGGCGACGGACCGCTCGGCAGGAGCGAGCCCTCGCGGACCCCGGCACAGCCCTCATCGCCCCCGACCAGCTTGCCGGCCATCCTGCCCTCGCGGGAGATCGTCCACTCGTCCTCGACATCGGCTTCGGTGCAGGCGAGGCCGTCGTGGCCATAGCGATCGCGGATCCTGAGCACGACATCCTTGCCGTCGACACGCACACCCCCGGCATCGGCGACCTGCTGGCATCGATCCGCGAGCGCGGCCTGACCAACGTCCACGTCGTGGATGCCGACATCCGGCACGTGCTGCCCGCGATACCCCCCGGCCGGCTCGACGGAGTCCGCACGTACTTCCCCGACCCGTGGCCAAAGAAGCGACATCATCGCCGCCGGCTGGTCACCACCGCGTTCGCCGACGCACTGGCCGATCGCGTCGCGGTCGGCGGCTTCTGGCACGTCGCGACCGATTGGGCGGAGTACGCCGAGTGGATCGAGGACGAGGTCTCGGGAAGCACCGCCTGGCGGGGTGGGCGGATCCCTCGACCCGAGTGGCGTCCGCACACCAGGTACGAGCGCCGAGGGCGCGCCGCCGGTCGCGACGCCGCGGACATGTGGTTCGAGCGAGTAGCACCGTGATCAGCGGTGATCGAATCACGCTCGAGCTCACCGGGATGGCCCACGGGGGTGAGGCCGTCGGCAGGCACGAGGGACAGGTCGTCTTCGCGCGAGGCGCCATCCCCGGTGAGCGGGTGATCGCTTCGGTGACGGATGCACCCGGACACGGGCGCTTCATCAGGGCGACGACCGTCGAGGTGCTCGAGGCATCTGCTGAACGCGTACTTCCGCCGTGCGCGTACTTCGGAAGCTGCGGTGGCTGCGACTGGCAGTACATGACCCTTGCTGCCCAGCGGCGATTCAAGGCCCGGGTCGTCATCGACCAACTCACGCGGATCGGCCGGGAGCCCGCTGGAAGATGGGACGACCTCAGGGTCGACGCCCTGCCGGGAGACGAGTCCGGGCTCGGCTGGCGGACGCGCATGAGATACGCCGTGGACGACCAGGGTCACGCCGGCCTTCGCGCGCACCACTCCCATGACATCGTGCCGATCGAGGAGTGCCTCATCGCGGCGCCGGCCATCGGAGGCACGGAGGTGCTGGGCCAGGACTGGACGGGGGTGACCGACGTGCTGGCCGTGCAGCCGCAGGGCGCCGCGGTGGTGCTGCCGGATCCGCGGCCCGGAGAGGCGCGCGTGCACGAGACGGCGGCCGGTCGCGAGTGGACCTTCGATGCGACGGCCTTCTGGCAGGTGCACGCTGGCGCGGCACAGGCGCTGGTCGATGCTGTGGGCGAGTTCCTGGCGCCCGCCACCGGCGAGCATCTGCTCGACCTGTATGCCGGAGTCGGGCTCTTCGCGGGAGCCTTCGCCGACGACCTCGGACCGGGCGGCCGCATTGATGCGGTGGAGAGCGACCACACCGCGGTCAAGGGCGCGCGCCGATCCCTTCACGGCGAGCCGACCGTCCACATCCACCACGATCGCGTCGATCGCTGGCTCCGGCAGGGATCGCTGCGACGATGCGACCTGATCGTGCTCGATCCGCCCCGCACGGGAGCCGGGCGCGAGGTGATGGAGCGCATGTCGAAGCTCTCCCCCCGCGCCATCGTCTACGTGGCCTGCGACCCGGCCGCCTTCGCCCGCGACGTGGCGAGCATGAGCGAGTCGGGCTGGCGACTTCGCGAACTGCGGGCATTCGACATGTTTCCGATGACCCACCACGTCGAGTGCGTGGGGCTCCTCGAGCGACCCGCTAGCCTCGACGTATGACCCCCGAGGAGCAGATGCGTCGCCAGTTGCGCTTCGCCTTCCTCCTCCAAGTCGCCGGGGCCGTCATGTTTGCGATCGCGACCGTCGTCCGAGCCGTGGGCATCGGATTCGATGTCGTCACCGCAGTGTTCGCCCTCATCACCGTGGTCATTGCCGGTGCGGCCATCTTCACGAGGAAGAAGATGCAAGAGCTGACGACCTAGGTTCGAGGAGCACCTCAACCACGACGCGGCACCCGTCGTCGAAGGACTCCACCGATCGGCGCGGCGCGACTACGCTCCCCCGAGGAGGTAGTCATGGGAATCCCCGACGTGGGCATCCGAGCTGACCAGGTCGCCTCGACGCTGGACCAGATCCGCCGCGACGATCCCCCCATCCACGGCGGAAGGGTCCTCGCCTACGTGTACGACGCCGGGGACGCAGATGCCACGGCCGCCGGGCTTGCCGCCCTGCGTGACTTCGGCGAGGTCAATGCCCTCGACCCCACGACCTTCCCGAGCGTGGCGCGGATCGAGAACGACCTCGTGGGCTGGGGGCTGGATCTCATGCGGGCACCTGGTGACGCCGCCGGTGTCGTGACGAGTGGGGGCACCGAGTCCTGCATCCTCGCCGTCCTGGCCGCGCGCGAGCACTGGCGCCGCCGTGGAGGAGACGGGCAATCCTCGATGATCGTCGCGGACACGGTGCATCCGGCGTTCCACAAGGCCGCCCATCTGCTCGGGGTCCACGTACGCACGATCCCGGTCGACCGTGCCAGCCTGCGACTGACAGCCACGTCGGTTGCCGCGTCGCTCGACGAATCCAGCGACGACGTCGCCCTCGTTGTGACCTCCGCGCCGTCCTACGCCCACGGAGTCGTCGACGAGGTCGGAGGGATCGCCGCAGCGGCCGCTGCGCACGGCGTGCCCTGCCACGTCGACGCGTGCATCGGCGGTTTCTCCCTCGGCTACGCCCGGATGGCCGGTGATGACGTGCCCGAGATCGACTTCACGCTGCCCGGTGTCACGTCGATCGCGTTCGATCTCCATAAGTACGGCTTCTCACCCAAGGGGGCCTCGCTCCTGCTCTTCCGCGACGCCGACTATCGCTCGGGCGTCTACTACGCGTTCTCTTCGTGGCCCGGCTATCCGGTCGTGAACACGACACTGCAGAGCACCAAGTCCGCCGGGCCGATGGCAGCGGCGTGGGCCGTGGCCCACTCACTCGGCCACGAGGGCTACATCGACGCGGTGCGTCGCGCCCGGCAAGCAACCGAAGCGGTCGTCGAGGCCGCGGCGGAGATCCCCGGAGTGCGCGTACTCGGGCCGCCCGACACGAGCCTGATCGCACTCACCGGTGACGGGGACGGCGGCATCGACCCCTTCCGCCTCGCGGACGCGATGCGTCGCCGCGGCTGGACGCTCCAGCCGCAGCCGAGCCTGGGCGACCTGCCGAGGACAGTGCATCTCACCATGCAGCCGGTCTCCCTGGACAGCATCGACCGGTTCGTGGCGGATCTGCGTGCAAGCACTGACGAGATCCGCGATCTGCCGTGGATCGACGTGTCAGACGATCTCGAGGCGGCATTCGCCAACCTGCCCGACCTGACCTCCGGCGCGGGCCTGCCGGAGGAGATGGCGCCCGTGCATGCCCTCATCGATGCACTGCCGCCGGAGGTGCGCGATCCGGCCCTGAGCGCCATCTTCTCGGCTCTCTTCACCGCTCGTCGGAGTTGAC
>JALQSY010000074.1 GCA_023264215.1 Candidatus Nanopelagicales bacterium | reverse complement strand
TCACCAGGTCGAGTCGTCCGGTCGCACGACCACGGGCCAGCAGGGTGTTCTGACTGTCGTTCTTCGCGTCCACCGGGCAGGCGAAGCCGATGCAGTGCTGGCAGTGGATGCACGCCGGTCGGCCGCCGTACGGCGTGCTGTTGATGAGGAGCGGCACGGCAACGGTCGGCCAGCCGAGCACCTCGGCACCCCTCCGCATCACCTCGCCCTGTCGGTTGAGTTGCACAGGAGGCATCGGGAAGCCCCTATCCCGCGGCCAGCGCTCGGCGCTCCCCTCGCTGTCACCGGCCACACCGATTTCCCACTCGGCGCGCTCGTAGTACGGCGCCACATCGGCGTAGCCGATGGGCCAGTCGGCGAGCGAACTACCCACGGGCACGCCGTAGGTGCTCGCCATCTCGAAGTCCAGCGGCAGGTAGCGCCATGCCTGCGCGCCGTAGACGCGGGCACCGCCGCCGATGCCCGTCGCGTTGTTCTGGTAATCGTCCTCATGCGGGAGCACGGTGCGCGCCTGGCCATCCGGACCGACCACAACGCGGGGATTGCCCACCAGGGCCGGGCCCGTGTTGTGCCCGTAGCGCGAGTAGCGGTGATTGCGCAGGTGGTCGCGGGGCTCATCTTCGAAGTCGAGTTCGCGGCCGCGCTCGATGAGCAGCACACTCTTGCCCGCTTCGGCCAGCACACCCGCGGCGACCCCGCCTCCGGCCCCGGCACCCACGACGATGACGTCGTAGATGCTCATCCGGTGACCTCGAAGCCGATCATGCGCCAGGACACCCCGTCGCGATTGCCGCCGTTGCCGGGATCGCCGTAGTAGCCCTCCGCGGCGTGCTCGGCGGCGGCGCGGAAGAACGCTGCTGGATCAACGGGCCAGTCGGTCGCCACGTCGCCCACCTCGACGCGACGCAGCAACTCATCCTGCGCAGCAGCATCCAGCTCCGCAAAGCGCGCACCCGCCGTCGCGCCAGACTCGGCATCCAAGGCATCCAGCCCGGCGCGGTAGGTGTCGAGCATGTCGCTCAGGTCTCCTGACCACTGGCGGTCCAGGTAGTCGCCCACCCCGGCGTCCCAGCCCCCCGGATAGTCGTCCGCCGGGATGAGCCGGTCCACGAGCGCGCGCAGCGTGGCCCGCTGGGGTTCGGTCAGCATGGTCGGGATCCTGGCACCCTTCTCGGCTCACTCGCGTGGACTCAGTCGGGCCCAGCGGGTCGGCGGAGCCGCCCCTGTCGGGCTGGCCCGAGCGTAGCCTCGAACGCTTGCCAAAGCGCTTTCTCTTGACTTAGATATCGACATGACGCAGGCAGACGACAATCTGCTCGACGGACAGGTCCCCGCGGACTGGTGGCCCTGGCGCGATCCGGAGAACCCCTTCGTCACCCGACTAGCGGCGGACAAGGACGCACTCACGACTCGTCGCGACACATCGCAGGATCCAGCGAGGGCCTCGGGACTGTTCAATCCGCAGAGGTACGCCGGCGGTGTCACGCCGCTCGGCGGCTTCCCCACCTTCCTAGGCGCCCCGATCGCGCTCAACACCGAGGACCTTCGGGCGGGCAACGTCGACGTCGCGCTGGTCGGCATGACCATGGAGGACAACCCCGTCCCCGGCGGGAGATTCGCGGCCAACTCGATGCGCACGCTCTTCGACTGGATGGGCTTCCCCTCCGGCGGCACGGACCAGTACCTCGGCGTCAATTGGGGAAGCCTGCAGCTCGCCGACTACGGCAACATTGCGAGCTACGCCAACCAGAATGAGCGGTCACTGGAGGAGATCCATAAGGTTATCTCCGAGATCCTCGCGGGCGACGCGATCCCCATCGGCGTAGGCGGCACGCACCTGCAGTCCTACAGCTTCCTCACCGCCCTGGCGCGCAAGTACGGCCCGGGCAATGTCGTCATCCTCCATATCGACGCCCACTACGACACGTACCTCACCGACATGGGACGCATGGTCCACAACGGATCCTTCCTGCGCGTGGCCATCGAGAAGGGCATCCTCAAAGGCCCCGACCTGATCCAGGTGGGCCTGCGCGGCCAGGGACCCAGCGAGAAGGAATACCAGTGGATGCGAGAGAACGGCCTGCGCTCCCACTTCCAGGCGGAGGCCGACACCCTCGGATGGGACGTCGTGCTCCGCCGGATCCTCGAGGACATCAAGGGACGGCATGTCTACCTCTCGTTCGACGTCGACGGAGTGAGCCCGGCGTACGCGCCGGGAGCCACCACACAGGATCCCGACGGAATGACTGCCTCCCAGGCACTCCAACTGGTCCGGGCCATCGCGATCGGCAGCGACCTCGTCGCCGCGGACTTCATCGAGTACACGCCACTCCTCGATGACAGGCACATGACGACCGGCATCCTCATTGACCGCCTCATCCGGTCACTGCTCGCCGGCATCGCGGCCAAGCGGCAGGGGATCACCGATCCGCTGTACGTCGACCCACGACGTCTGGACTACAGAACGCCCTGACGCTTCCTACTCGCTGTCTACGGTGTCGCTCACCACGGCGACGACCTTCCAGGCACCGTCAACCCGAACGACACTGAAGACGTCGATCGCGGCGACCGCCCGGTCGACGAAGTTCATCGTGAAGGGCTGGCGTACCACGGCCACGTCGCCGTAGATCTCCGTGGATCCGCCTCCCGGGGTCTCGGAGTAGCCCTGCTCCCCTAGTTCGTTGCGCATCTGCGACTCGGCGTACGCGCGCAGGCCCATGACCGAGACCTGCGGATCCTCGGGGAAGACCCGCAGCGCCAGGATCGCCTCGGGAGCGAAGGCGGAGTCGAAGAGCGCCCAGTCGGGCTCGCAGCCCGGCTCGAATTCGAGAGCGTCGTAGGCGCGCTCGACCACGGCCGCGATGGCCTCCTCGTCAGTCACCGGCCGATCCGATGGTCGTCACCTCGACACCGACCCGCCGAGCGAGCGCATCGATGTCGGCGACCGCTGCCATCGCCTGCGGATCGTCGCGCAGGTGCGCATCGAAGTGGGCCGCGATGATCCCCTGCCAGGCGAGCTTCGCCTCGGCGCCCGGCACGAGTGCCTCCATCGGCTGCACGCACTGCGCGATGAGCGACCAGTTGCCCGGACCGTCGGGGAAGATGCGCCCCACCCGCTCGGCGAACTCCCCCAGCCAGGCCTGGCCGAGCTCGACGTCGTCGACGAAGTGATTGTGATCCGCACGCGCCATCGCGACGACCTGCTTGCGCGTGGCCGGGACCTCCTTGAGCAGCGTCAACTGTCCGTAGAGGGGCAGCAGGGAGTCGCGGTCACCGGCCAGTATCAGCGTGGCGGGGTCGGACTTCCACGGAGCCCGGATCCGAGAGTTGTAGAGGGAGCCACCGGACATGACCATGCCGTCGTCGTTGGCCGGGCACATGGCGGCGATCGCAGCGACTCGACCATCGGAGGTCGGGGCGACGAGCGAGGAATAGCCCCCGAAGCTGGCCCCTGTCACTCCTACCCCACCGTCGCGCACGGGCAGCCGCTCGACGGCCGTGGAGATGAGGAACGCGATATCGCCGATGCGGGCGATGGCGCTCGCCTCCGCGTGATCGACGAGATCCTCGCGTCGCCCCACCGGCTCGAGGGAGGTGAGCAGTGCATCAACGTCATCCCAGGTGCTGCCGATGACGTCGGGCGACACGACGATGTAGCCGCGGCTCGCCAGGTGCGTGGCGATGAAGGTCGACTCGCGCCGGAATCCCGCCCAGCCGTGGATGAGCAGCACGAGGGGCGCCGGTGACTCAAGACCGCGCATGGTCGCGTCGCGCACGGCCGACTGGGTGCACATCTCGTCGGGTGACACGACACCGTCGGCTGCCCACACCGGGGGGAAGACATCCCAGGTGGCCGGATCGAGATCCTGACCCGTGTAGTCGTCTGTCGCGGGATACCAGATCTCAACGGGCAGCGTGCGATCGCGGGCAGCGTCGTGCCACTCCTCGGAGCGCACGCCGACGGGGAATCCCCCGCGAGCGAAGGGGTCGTAGGAGGTCATGCGGCCGCGACCTCCGTGTCCGACGCGCGGCCAAGGTCTGCGTAGACGGCTGGCTCACGCTGCTTGAGCCACAGTGCCCGCAGGATCCCGGCCAACAGGGCAACGAAGACGACGCCGACGAGCGCGGAGTTCACGAGCGCTCCGCGGGTGGTGAAGATGTCGAGCTGGGTGATGATGAGGAAGGTCACTAGCAGCAGCGCCAGGCCCGCGGCCGTGGGCGCGATGATGACCCGCCACACCGACATCCCGCGACGATCACGGGAGAAGTAGGCCACGATCGCCGCCGCGGCCAGGCACTCCATCACCGGGATCGCCACCACGGCCGGCGTGGAGCCCAGGACATACAGGTCGAGGTAGGGGTCGGCGCCGGCCAGCGCGAAGGCGAGGACGACGATGAGCGTGAACGTCGTGTGGGTGAGGCTGGCGAACATCGGCGAACCGAACTTCGGTGAGATCGACGCGAACTTGCGCGGGATCGCCCGGTCGCGACCCAGAGCGAAGAGGTAGCGCGTAGTCGCGTTGTGGAAGGCCAGGATCGAGGCGAACCAGCTCGTCACGACGAGGACGCCGAGCAGCGCCACCGCCCACAGGCCGAGGAAGCCATCGGCTGCCGCGAAGAACATGCCGACCGGGTCGGACGCTGCGATCTCGACAGCGCCGGCATTGCCGAAGGCCTGGATGACGGCCCAGCTCACGAAGGCGTAGAAGGCAACGAGCACGATGATCGCGCCGTAGGTCGCGCGCGGGATCGAGCGCTCAGGTGACCGGACCTCCTCGACGTAGAGCACCGTGGCCTCGAAGCCGGCGAAGGCGGAGATGACGACGGCGAGCAGGACGCCGGGGTTGACTCCGAAGACCTCGGCCGGACTGAACGCCGCGAGCGAGAGACCCTCGGCGCCGCCGGAGATCACAATCACCGCCCCGATGACGAGCAGGATGGCCACCTCGCACACCATGACGACGCCGAGGACCCGCGCGTTGAGCTCGACACGCAGCACACCGAGCAGGCCCATGAACGCCGTCGCGATGAGCGCCCACAGCACCCACGGTGTCTCGATGAGGAAGAACTCCAGGAAGACGCTCTGCGCGAGGATCGCGAAGATCCCGACCGCTCCGGTCGCCGCGACGGCGTAGGCGACAGTCGCGACGAACGCTGTCCCGAGTCCCATCGTCCGGCCGAGGCCTTCGGAGACGTAGACGTAGAGCCCTCCGGCACGCCGCACGTGCTTGGCCATGGCGACATAGCCGACGGCGAAGAGGAGCAGGATGATCCCGACGACGATGAACATCCCGCTGACGCCGATGCCACCGCGGCCGATGGCCAGCGGGATGGCGCCGACGGCGAAGCCGAGGGGCGCTGCCGCGGCGACCACGAAGAAGACGATGTGTCGGGCGCCGATCGCATTGCGGCGCAGGTGCATCTCCCCCGAGTCGACCTGTGCGGACATCAGCCCGTCCTTCCCACGAGGTGCCAAATCGCTTTGGCATTGGTGGCCCGAGTGTGGCCCCCGCTGCCCGCGCTGTCAAGGAACCTCGCCAAAGTCGCTAGCCTCGCACCCGTGGTCGCTCGAGTGACGGTTGCCGATGTCGCCCAGGCGGCAGGGGTGTCGATCACGACCGTGTCGCACTCCCTCAGCGGCAAGGGCAGGGTCGACCCGGCGACCCGCAAGCGGGTCCGGGAGGTCGCGGCCGAACTCGGGTACGTGCCCAGCCGTGCCGCGCGCAATCTCGCCCTCGGACGTTCGGACACCATCGGCCTCCTGCTCCCCCAGTTGCCCACGATGTCGCTCGAGGACCTGCTTGGCTTCGATTACTACGGACGCGTCGCGGTCGCGGCGAGCCAGGCTGCACTGCACCAGGGTCGCGCGCTCCTCGTGCTCCCCGGCGTGCAGTCCGCTTCACAACTGGCTTCTTTCGGTCTCGACGGTCTCATCGTGATCGATCCGATCGTGGATGATCCGCGACTCGACCTGCTCGACGGACTCGCCACGCGCGCGGTCCTGATGGGTCAGGATCCGCGGGGCGCCTTCGGTCCTGCGGTGACGATCGACACCGCGGGGAGCACCCGCGCGCTACTCGACCACTGCTGGGAGCGCGGCGCGCGAAGAATCGGCATGATCAATTCCGACCTCTCCTGGTCGGCGACGGACATCGCACGCGATGCCTACCTGGCGTGGTGCTCCGAGCGCGGGGTCGAACCCCATCTCGCGATCGCGCCGGCTTCCACGGTCCAGAGCAGGCCCGAGCTCGCCCAGGTCGCCAAGCAGACAGCCCTGGAGGTGCTCCGCAGCCCGGACCGACCGGACGCCATCATCGGCATGCTGGAGGACTTCGGTCGCGGGATCGTGCTCGCGGCGCGGGAACTCGACCTCGACGTCCCCGGAGACCTGCTGGTCGCTCAGGACATCGACGACGCGGTCGCCTCCGCAGGCGGCATCACCGCGCTCGATCTCAACGTCCACACCCAACTCGACATCGCGCTCGAGATGCTCATCTCCGACGAGCCCCCGCCCGTCGAGGAGATCAGGCTCGTGACCGCGACCCTGGTGCCGCGCGAGTCCACGCGCCGCCTTTCCCACTGACAGCTTTGCCGCTCAGCGGGTTCAGTCGTCGAGCGTGACGCGGTGCACGTCGTCCCGATTGCCCTGTCGAACACCGCCGAACGTGCGCCCGCCGGCAGCGGCCTCATCGCCATACACACACGCTGGTCAGCGCTGCTCACCCCGATCCGCTGAATGCCTGCGCCGGTTGAGCCACACCACGAGGACGACGATCGGCACCACGACGACCGCGCCGACGACGAGGAACGGCAGGGCGAATCCCGCGACGGTGATCAGCCCGGCGATCGTCGTACGCAGGGCATTCCAGCCAGACTCGAGCCCGGAGAGGAAGCCCGGTGGCGACCACTGGGCCGCGTCACTGCTCGGCTCGAGGTAGACGCTGAGCGTTGATAGCGCCACGAGCTCCGACAGAGCCTCACGCTGGGCCACGAGCGAATCCAACTCCGCCTGACGTTCGGTCAACTCGCCTTCGATTTCGACGAGATCCTTGGTCGTCTCCGCAGCCGCGAGCAGTTGGGAGAGGCGGTCGATCGACGTCTGCAGCGCCGCGATTCGCGCGTCGAGATCTGCCCCCTGAGCCGTGACGTCCTCGGCGAACACATTGACGGACAGCACCGTGCCCAGGGCGCTCACCTGTTCGATGACCGCGTCCAGATCCTCAGCGGGGACGCGAACCGTGATGTCGGCGTACAGGGCATCGCCGGTTGTGTTGACGCTCTCATTGGAGACACGGCCGCCAGCCTGCTGGGTGATCGACTTGACGTCATCGACGGATGCGCGGACGTCATCCACACGCACGGACATGTTGGCGTTGCGGATGATCTCCCTGCCCTGATCATCGAGCACCTCCTCGGCCGGCACGGGCACGGACTCCATGGAGTCGCCTGTGCCACTGGATCCGCAGCCCACCAGCACGAGGCCGACCATGGCCAGGACTCCCGCCACACGCAAAGCCGATCCACGCATCACGCCTCCCCAATTCGTGAGGCCACGGTAGGTCGCCCACGGTCGAGCAAGCGGATCCAGCCGGTCACGATTCGGCCGCTCATCGGTCACGGTCGACTACCGTGCCCTGCATGCGGGTCGTCCTCATCGGAGCGGGTTTCGCGGGACTCGCCTGCGCACATGAGCTCGTCGAGCACGGGCACGATGTCGTGGTCCTGGAGGCACGCGACCGCGTTGGCGGTCGCGTGTGGTCTCAGCACCTCGTTGAGGGCAACCCCTCGACGGTCATCGAGCGCGGTGCCGAATTCGTGCTCGAGGGCTACGACGTCATGGCCGCCTACGCGGAGCGATTCGGTCTCGCGCTCGCCAACACCGGCATGTCGTACTACGTGCGGGA
>JALQSY010000073.1 GCA_023264215.1 Candidatus Nanopelagicales bacterium | reverse complement strand
CCGATCGCACGGCATTCTTCACCGCGGACGTCGATGCCGAGGGTGTGCGCCATGGCCGGCTCGTGGAATACGGCCCGACCCGCCGAATCTTCACGGCCCCGAACGACCCGCGCACGGAGGACTACATCTCCGGCCGCTTCGGCTGATCAGCCCTCGAGCGCGTAGCCGGCCTCATCGACGACCTCCCGGACATCCTCCAGGTCCAGGGGGTCGTCGCTCGTCACGGTCACCGCGCCCTCGGCGAGGTCCACATCGACCGAGCGCACGCCCGGCAGCAGCACGAGTTCGGTCGTCACCGCGCGTACGCAGTGATCGCAGGTCATGCCCGCGACCTTGTAGGTGGCCGTGGTGATCATCGCTCCTCCTCCGCGAGCGCCTTCAGCCGGGGAAGCGTCTCCTCGATGGCTCGCGCGTTGCGCCGATAGGCGTCCATGAGCTTGAGTGCACGCGCCGACCGGGCGGTCGTCGCATCGAAGGTCTCCGTCACGCGTGTCCGACCCGCGTCGATCTCGACCAACTCGTAGCGCCACCGGTGGCCGCCCACGTGCGCCCAGGCGATCCGCCGGCCTTCGTCGAACTCCTTGACCTGATTGCCGATGCGATAGGGCACGACCTGGCGCATGTCCATGCCGAACTTCGCGCCCAGGGACAGCCGGGCGGGCCCCGAGACGGATCCCTTGACCGATCCCGAGCCGTCGAACTCGCAGTGGCGGCGAGGGTCGGCGAGGAGGGCGAAGATCCGCTCCGGGGTGGCATCGACCTCGATCGAGCGGGAGATGACGTACGGCGAGTCGGTCGGGACCACCTGGACATCGGTCATGGAGCCACGCTACGACAGGCTCCCCCACCACGCGTGGCAAGGTCGTTCACCGGGCATTCAGATTGGACTCACCCGCCCGTCACTGAAGCGGCATACCTTCGGGGCGTGACGGCCTCGACGCCGGCACCGGATCATCAGGTGTCGATCACGCGGAACGGCAGGTTCATGCTGCCCACCTGCACGTGCGGCTGGATCGGCACGGCCCGTCTCACCGACCCGTCCGCGCGCGAGGAGGCACGCGACCACGCCCTGCTCTACGCGGGCGCCGATGTCAGCGTCGACCAGATTCGAGTCCTCGTCGTATCCGATCCTGCTGAGCCCGACCAAGGCGAGTGAAGATCGGCGCCGCCCGCAGGATGACATCGGGGATGGCGCCGATGAGGCGGACCTGAGCGCCGCGCCAGTGGGGCACGCTGACCACGCGCCGCGGCCGCCTGATGACCCCGACGACCGCGGCCGCGACCCGGTCCGGTGTCGTCGGTCGCAGGCCGGTGAAGGTCATCGCCACCGCGGGGTCGTCGATGATGTCGGTGATCATCGGCGTGAGCATCCCGTCCGGGCACACCACGCTCAACCGCAGGCCCGTCACGCCCTGGGCCCGCAGTTCGCCCTCGAGGCCGAGGGTGAAGGACAGCACCCCCGCCTTCGTCGCGGCGTAGACGCACTCGCCGGGGACCGGGACCCACGAGGCAAGCGAGCCGATGTTGATCACATGACCGCTGCCGCGACCGCCGTCACGCGTACGCATGACCTCGACCGCGGCGCGCGTGCCATTGATGACGCCGAGCAGGTTGACCGCGACGACCGACTCGATGATGTCGTCGTCCTGGGTCGCCGCATCCCCCGCGCCGAGCACCCCTGCGTTGTTGATCCACACGTCGGGTGCGACGGAGCGGGCGAGGGCACGGCAGGCGTCGGCATCGCGCACGTCCAGGATGTGGTCCGCGCCGACGACATCCGTCGCCGTCACGTCGTACCCGGCGTCTCGCAGTTGCGCGACGATCTCGGCTCCGAGGCCGCGGGCCGCGCCGGTGACCACTGCGCGAGGCATCACGCCACCGCCGTGATGCCCTTGCCGAGCACCACGACACCGCCCTCGCTCACGGTGTAGAGCTCGCGATCGCGCTCGATGTCGACGCCGATCTGGGCACCATCGGGGACGATGACGTTCTTGTCGAGGATGGCGTGACGGATGACCGCGTTGCGGCCGATGCGCACCCCCGGCAGGATCACCGAGCCCTCGATATAGGCCCCGCCCTGCACCTGGACGTCGAAGGCGACCACCGAGCCGCGCACGTGGGCGCCGGCGATGATGGAGCCCGTCCCCACCATCGACTCATGGGCGTTGCCCCCCTCGACGAACTTCGCCGGGGGCAGCGTGAGGTGATTGGTCAGGATCGGCCAGCGCCGGTTGTAGAGGTTGAAGATCGGGTGCACGGACACCAGGTCCATGTGGGCATCGTGATAAGCGTCGAGCGTCCCGACGTCGCGCCAGTAGCCGCGATCACGATCCGTGGCACCGGGCACCTCGTTGAGCGCGAAGTCGTAGACGCAGGCCCGGCCCTGGTCGACGAGCATCGGGATGATGTTGCCCCCCATGTCGTGCACGGACCCCTCGTCGGCGGCGTCGGTGCGCAGGGCGTCGATGAGATCGGCTGTCGTGAAGATGTAGTTGCCCATCGACACGTACGACTCGTCATCCGCCCCCGGGATCCCGGGCGGGTCCGCCGGCTTCTCCAGGAAGCGCCGGATGCGCACACCGTCCTCGGCGGTGTCGATCACACCGAACTGATGGGCGAGCGCGCGCGGCTGCCGGATGCCGGCGACCGTGACCGCGGCGCCGGTGTCGATGTGGGCCTGGACCATCTGCATCGGATCCATGCGGTAGACGTGGTCGGCCCCGAAGACGGCGACGTAGTCCGGTCGCTCGTCGTTGATGAGGTTCAGACTCTGGAAGATCGCATCCGCGCTCCCGGTGAACCAGCGCGGCCCCAACCGCTGCTGGGCGGGCACGGCGGTGACGTAGTCGCCCAGGAGCGGCGAGAGCCGCCAGGTCGTGGTGATGTGGCGGTCCAGCGAGTGGGACTTGTACTGGGTGAGCACGGCCACGCGCCGCAGGCCCGAGTTGATCAGATTGGACAGCGCGAAGTCGATCAGGCGGTAGCTGCCGCCGAAGGGCACGGCCGGCTTGGCGCGGTCGGCCGTGAGCGGCATGAGCCGCTTGCCCGCTCCGCCGGCAAGCACGATTCCCAGCACATGCGGGCCCGTTTCCACGCTTGCCAGCCTAGACCTCGGCCCCCTGCGGTGCAGGCCCTACGCTGCACTCGTGAAGGTCGGCATCCTCACTCGGGAGTGGCCCCCGGACATCTATGGGGGGGCGGGAGTCCACGTGCGCGAACTCGCGGCGCATCTCGCGCCGCTCGTCGACGTCGAGGTCCACTGCTTCGGATCCCCGCGTGCGGACGCGCAGGCTCACGCGGTGCCCGCCGAACTCACCGGAGCCAACCCCGCGCTGCAGACGATCGGCGTCGATCTGGAGATGGTGCACGACACCGCCGATGTCGACCTGCTCCACTCGCACACCTGGTACGCCAACCTCGCCGGCCACATCGGCGGTCTGCTGCACGGGGTCCCCCATGTCATCACCGCCCATTCCCTGGAACCCCTGCGGCCGTGGAAGGAGGAGCAACTCGGCGGCGGCTACCGCGTGAGCTCCTGGGTCGAGGAGACCGCCTACCGCCACGCGCAGGCGATCATCGCCGTGAGCGAGGGCATGCGCCAGGACGTGCTCGCGGCGTATCCGCAGGTCGATCCCGGCCGCGTCCACGTCGTGCACAACGGCATCGACACCGACACCTACCGGCCCGACCCGGCGGTCGACGCCCTGGAGCGTCACGGGATCCCGCTCGACCGCCCCTACGTGCTCTTCGTCGGGCGCATCACGCGCCAGAAGGGGCTGGTCCATCTGCTCGCCGCTGCCCGCGACTTCGCTCCCGACACCGTGCTCGTGCTCGCCGCAAGCTCACCGGATACGCCGCAGATCGGCGCCGAGACCGCATCGCTCGTCGAATCGCTCCGGGTGCAGCGCGGACCGGACTCGGTCGTATGGATCCAGGAGCAGGCGAGCCTGGATGACGTGCGCCAGCTCCTCACGCATGCGCGCGTCTTCGCCTGCCCATCCGTCTACGAACCGCTCGGGATCGTCAACCTCGAGGCGATGGCCTGCGAGACGCCCGTGGTCGCGAGCGCGGTGGGCGGCATCCCCGAGGTGGTCGTGGACGAAGTCACCGGCCTGCTGGTGCCCTACGACCCCGAGGACCCGGGCGCCTTCGAGCGCGGGCTCGCCGCGGCGGTCAACACCGTCGTGGCCGAGCCCGAGCGCGCGGCGGAGATGGGCCGCGCCGGACGAGCGCGGGCCGTCGCCGACTTCAGCTGGGACGCGATCGCCGAGCGCACCCTGGAGGTCTACGCCGAGGCGATGCGAGCGTGACAACCCAGTTGCCCGCCGCGCATGATGCGCGGCGCACCACGATCGGCTACGCCCTCCTGCTCGCGGGCACCGTGTTCTTCGCCCTCAACGGCACCGTGGTCAAGTCGATCCTGCTCAGCGGCGTACCCGCGACGACGCTGTCCGAGACCCGCGCCTTCGGCGCCTTCGTCATCCTCTTCGTCATCGTGGCGCTCATCCGTCCCCGTGCACTGCGCATCCGTCGCGACGAGTGGAAGCTGCTCCTCGCGTATGGCGTGATCGGCGTCTCCATGACGCAATTCCTCTACTTCGTCGCCATCGAGCGGATGCCGATCGGCATCGCGCTCATCATCGAATTCACCGCCCCCATCTGGGTCGTCCTGTGGGTGCGCTTCGGTCGCCGCCAGCCGGTCCGCAGCACCGTCTGGGTCGGCCTGCTGCTGGCGGTGATCGGCCTGGCCCTGGTCGCTCAGGTCTGGCAGGGCTTAACCTTCGACGGCCTCGGCGTCGCCGCGGCCTTCGGGGCGGCCTTCGCCCTCGCGCTGTTCTTCATCCTCGGTGAGCACCAGCGCCGCGGGGATCACCCCCGGGACGCGCTCTCGCTCACGATGTGGGGCATGGGCGGGGCCACGCTCTTCTGGCTCGTCGTACCGCCGTGGTCATTCGAGTCCTGGGGGCTGTACGCGGGCACCAGCGCGCCGCTGGCCGGCGTCGGCCCGCAGCTCCCGCTGTGGGTGCTCACGCTGTGGATGGTGGTGATGGGCACCGTCGTGCCCTTCGCCCTCGCGATGACCGCGCTGGCCTACATCAACGCGGCCCAGGCATCGATCATCGGCATGACCGAGCCTCTCATCGCCTCGATCATCGCGTGGATCGTGCTGGCCGAGGTGCTCACGCCGGTCCAGATCGCCGGCGGCGCCATCGTCCTGGCGGGCGTCTACCTCGCGGAGCGATCGCGATGAGCGCTCCCGACCCCATCGAGCCCTTCGCCCCGGTGGAGGTGGGATCCACATCCACGCGCTCGCAGGCGATCGGCGCCGTGATGTACCTCATCGCGGCATTCCTCTTCGCACTCAACGGCAGCATCGCCAAAGCGCAGATCGAGGCTGGCCTGAACGCCGTGCAGGTCACGGAGATCCGCACCCTGGGCTGCGCGCTCGTCCTGCTGGTGGTGCTGGCCATCACCAGACCGGCATCGCTGAAGGTGCGGCGCTCCGAGGTGCCCTTCCTGCTCGTGTTCGGCATCCTCGCCTACCTGCTGACGCCCTTCCTGTTCTTCCTCAGCGTCTCGCTGCTGCCGGTCGCGATCGCCGCGCTGCTGGCCTTCCTGGCGCCCGTGCTGGTCGCGCTGTGGCTGCGCTTCGTCAAGCACGAGCCCGTTGGACGCAGCATCTGGGTCGCACTGGCCCTGGTCATCGGCGGCCTGCTCCTGGTGTCGCAGGTGTGGTCCGGGATGACACTCAATCCACTGGGCGTGGTCTACGGCCTGCTGACAGCGGCCGCGCTCGCGGCGTACCTCCTGCTGGGCGAGGAGGGTGCGAAGCGTCGCGACGTCATGAGCCTGGCGTTCTGGGGCTTCGCGATCGCGACGATCACCTGGAGCATCCTCGCGCCCTGGTGGAACTTCCCGTGGTCGATCCTCGGTACCACGACCTCGATGCTCGACGGCGCGATCACCGGCATCCCCGTGTGGTCGCTGGTCATCGTCATGATCGTCGTCTCCGTGGTCCCCTTCGTGCTGGTGCTCGCCTCGCTGCAGCGCATCGGCGCGCAGCGAGGGGGCATCCTCGGCACGACCGAGCCCGTCTGGGCGGCCATCATCGCGTTCGTGCTCCTCGGCGAGGTGATCTCGCCGACCCAGGGCCTGGGCGGGCTGATCGTCCTCGCGGGCGTCATCGTCGCCGAACTCGCGTCCCAGCGGGCCCATCGAGCCCGCGTCCTCACCCGCTGACACACCCGCTGACACACCGCTAGTCATGCGGCTAACCTGACGCCGTGGATGTCACGCGGCGCGGCCTGCTGGCCGCCGGACTCGGTGTCGGCGCCATGGTCGGGGTCAGCGCCTGCGCCACGTCGTCGGCGCAGGGCGGCCGTCCGCTGCCGCCCGCGAATGCCGCGACGGCACCGCCGGGATCGCCCAACCTGCTGATCGTCTTCAGCGACGACCATCGCGCGGACCATCTCGGCATCACCGGTGAGGTGCCCTTCCTGCAGACGCCCGTGCTCGATCAGCTCGCGAACGACGGCGTGCGCTTCGACAACGCCTACGTCACGACGGCGCTGTGCAGTCCCTCCCGCGCGACACTGCTCACCGGCCAGTACGCCTCGCGACACGGGGTGCAGAACAACCTCTCCGCGTGGACTCCCGGAACGCCGAGCTTCTTCGACGCGCTCGCCGCGGCCGGCTACCGATGCGCATACATCGGCAAATGGCACATGCCCGGCGACCTGCCCGACCTGCCCGGCGTGGAGCGATTCGTCACCTTCACCGTCGAGGAGGGCCAGGGCGTCTACCGCGACTGCCCGCTAGTCATCGACGGGGTCGACACCCCGCGGCCCGGGACCTACGTGACCACCGACCTGACCGACCTGGCGCTGCAGTGGATCGCCGAGGACACCGAGCGCCCGTACTGCCTGGTCGTCGCACACAAGGCGGTCCACCACGAGTTCGAGCCGCCCGATGACCTGCTCGGCACCTACGACGACGTCGAGATCGACCTGCCCGACGAGGCCTTCACCTATCAGACCCTGCTCGACCGCAACGTCTGGGAGGGCACCGCCGGACGCCTCCAGACGAGCTACCGCCGCTACTGCGAGACGCTGCTCGGCCTCGATCGCGAGATCGGGCGGCTGATGCCGGCGACCACGGACAACACCGTCGTGATCTACACCAGCGACAACGGGTACTCCTGGGGCGAGCACGTCCTCACGGGCAAGCGCTGGGCGTACGACGACAACATCAAGGTGCCGCTCATCGTGCGCTGGCCGGACGGCATTGCCTCGCCCGGCGCGGTCATCGAGGAGCCGGTGCTCAACGCCGACATCGCACCGACCCTGCTCGACATCGCGGGGGTACCGATCCCCGCCGCGATGCAGGGCCGGAGCTTCGCACCCCTGCTGCGCGGGGACACGGGCCCGTGGCGGGACGACATCTTCTACGAGTACTTCGCCGACTTCCCCTACCAGGTGCCCCCGTCCCAGGCCGTGCGCACTGATCGGTGGCTCTACGTCGAGTACGACCGCGGCCTGCCCCCTGAGCTCTACGACACCGCTGCTGACCCGCGGCAGCTGGTCGATCTCGCCGAAGATCCGGCGTACTCCGAGGTCCGTCAGCGGCTCAGCGCGCGCCTGGCCGAACTGCGCCGGGAGTTCACGTGAGCGCTCCCGACCTGGCCCCGCACGCGCCAGCGGTGCCCTCGTGCGGGCGGCAGATCGCGGTGCCCGCCGTGATCTCGGTCGCGACGTTCCTGGTGATCGACCTCGTTCTGGCCAGCGTCGTCGGGCGACCGTGGGGTCCGGCGTACCCCGTCACCCTCGACGCTCTCGTGCTGCTGCGCCTGGGTCCGCTGTTCTTCTCCGGGCTCATCGTCTGGCCGGCGATGCGCGCACGCGGTGCCACCCGGACGCAGGCGGCGATCGGCATCTGGGCGACCCCGGTCGTCTTCGCGATCATCAGCGCCTGGCGCGCGGCCGACTTCTTCCCGCCCCTGGAGGCGGCGTACTACGGGACCAACCCGATGGTCGTGGGGGCCCTCGGCGCACAGCTGTCGAGCGCCGG
>JALQSY010000072.1 GCA_023264215.1 Candidatus Nanopelagicales bacterium | reverse complement strand
GAGCACGGCGACATCGAGGTCCGGCACGCGCCCGTGCAAGGAGGCGAGACCCGTGGATCCCACTGAGGCCCTCGCCCGCGCTGGACTCGATCCGGCATCCGTGATCGACCTCGTCGATCGTGCGATCGCGGAGGATCTCGACGGTGGCGTGGATGTCACCTCCGTAGCCACCGTGCCCCTGGACGCACGAGGCGTCCTGGACCTGGTGGCACGTGCACACGGGGTCGTCGCCGGCGCACCCGTAGCGGCCGCGGCACTGGTCCGGGCTTCGCAGGGACGCGTGACGTGCACGTGGATCGAAGACGGCACTCGCGTGGGTCCCGGTGATGTCGTCGTCTCGGCGATAGGTCCGACGCGCGATCTCCTGCTCGGGGAGCGGACCGCGCTCAATCTCCTGTGCCACCTCTCCGGCGTAGCTACCGCAACGAGCAGGTGGGTCAATGCACTCGGGAGCGCGACGACACGCGTGCGCGACACGCGCAAGACCACTCCAGGCATGCGCCGGCTCGAGAAGTACGCCGTGCGCTGCGGTGGCGGGGTCAACCACCGGATGTCGCTGTCAGATGCAGCACTGGTCAAGGACAACCATGTTGTCGCCGCGGGCGGGGTCGCCGAAGCCTTCGCTCGCGTACGCGCGGCCTTCCCCGGCGTCCCCGTAGAGGTCGAGGTGGACTCGCTCGACCAACTCGACGAGGTGCTCGACGCGGGGGCGGACCTGGTCCTGCTCGACAACTTCACCCCCGACCAGATGCGCGAGGCCGTGCGCCGCACGGCGGGCAGGGCGCAGTTGGAGGCCTCGGGCGGACTGACCCTTGCCGATGCGGCCGCCGTGGGTGCGACGGGAGTCGACTTCGTGGCCGTGGGAGCCTTGACGCACTCCGCGCCGGTGCTGGACATCGGCGCCGACCTGCGGGAGGCGCAGTGACGCTGCTGGCGATCGACGTCGGCAACACCAACACGGTGCTCGGCCTGTTCGAGGACGAGCAGCTCGTGCGGTCGTGGCGTATCAAGACCGATGCCCAGTCGACCGCCGACGAGATCGCGCTGATCTTCCGTGGCCTCCTCGCCGACCAACCTGAGATCTCGGGGATTGCCCTGTGCTCCACCGTTCCGGCTGTCCTGCGCGAGATGCGTCACATGCTCGCGACCTATCACGCCGATGTGCCGACAGTCATCGTCGAGCCCGGCACGAAGACCGGCGTGCCGGTGCTCACCGACAATCCCAAGGAGGTCGGTGCCGACCGCATCGTCAATACGATCGCAGCCCACCATGTGTACGGCGGCCCCGCGATCGTCGTCGACTTCGGCACGTCGACCAATCTCGACGTGGTCTCCGCGCAGGGTGAATTCCTCGGCGGAGCACTCGCCCCGGGCATCGAGATCTCCCTCGAGGCGCTGGCAGAGCGCGCGGCCCAACTGCGCAAGGTCGAACTCGTGCGACCCCGATCTGTCATCGGCAAGAACACGGTGGAGGCGCTGCAGTCCGGGGCCCTCTACGGGTTCGCCGGCCAGGTCGACGGGCTCGTCCGCCGCATCGAATCCGAGATCGGTCCGGTGCAGGCGGTCATCGCCACCGGGGGACTCGCCTCGATCGTCGTCCCGGAGTCCGAGACCATCACGCATCACGACCCGGACCTCACCCTGGTCGGACTGCGCCTGGTGTTCGAGAAGAACACCTAGGCCGCGGGGCGCCCGCAGGCTATGTCGACGTACCTCCTCGTGCACGGCGCGATGCACGGCGCATGGTGCTGGAGCGAGGTCATCGGGCTCCTGGAGTCTGCCGGGCATGAGGCCATCGCGGTCACCTTGACCGGTCAGGGTGAGCGCGCCGACGAACTCACCCCCGACGTCGGGGTGGCCGATCACGTCGAGGACGTCGTCACCGCTGCCGGCGATCGCGATGGCATCGTGCTCGTCGCGCATTCCTACTCCGGTGTCCTCCTCGGACCGGTCGTCGAGCGACTGCGAGGTCGGGTGCGCAGCGTCGTCGCGGCGGGCGCCTTCCTCGTCGAGCCCGGTGAGAGCCTGCTCGACGTGGAGCCCGAGGCCACCGCTCGCAGGTACCTCGAGATCGCCGCGCAGGCGGGTGACGGATGGCGGGTGCCCGCGTCGACGGCATTCTTGGATCAGTGGGCGGTGACGGATCCGGCACTGCGGGAATTCGTCGGATCGCGGCTCACCGATTTCCCCCTTCGGTGCGCCACCGATCCGGTGGACTTCGACCCGGCCCCGCTGGCGTCCGTGCCCCGGCACTA
The DNA here is from genome assembly GCA_023264215.1 of Candidatus Nanopelagicales bacterium. The sequence goes on along the minus strand of JALQSY010000072.1, from coordinate 5,885 downwards.
CCTCGAGCACACGGATCCGCCGCTGGCATCCCTGGGCCTGAGCATCGAGCGCGCGAGTGACACGGGGTGGCGGATGAACACCATCAGGACCGGACACGACCTCATGCTCACCGCGCCGACCGCCTGTGCCCACGTCCTGCTCGCCGCCTCCGCGTGATCGGGCTCCGCGAGCGCAGCGGATACGCTTGCCGACCGTGAGCGACCAGCCGCCCCCGCCGGAGTCGGACGACGACCTGCCGGAGCAGATGCGGATCCGACGCGAGAAGCGCGATCGCCTGATCGAAGGCGGCCGTGACCCCTACGCGGTGCGACTGCCGGTGACCCATTCACTGGCCGAGGTGCGGGCTGCCTATCCCGACCTGGATGTCGATGTCGCCACGGGCGATCGCGTCGGTGTCGCGGGCCGGGTCATCTTCCAGCGCAACACCGGCAAGCTCTGCTTCGCGACCCTGCGCGCCGGCGACGGAGTCGAACTGCAGGCGATGCTGTCGCTCGCCTCAGTGGGCGAGGACGCCCTGGAGGAGTGGAAGCAGCTCGTCGACATCGGTGATCACGTCTTCGTCGCCGGCGAGGTCATCACCTCCAAGCGCGGCGAGCTCTCAGTGCTCGCCGACGAGTGGCGCATGGCGACCAAGGCGCTGCGTCCCCTGCCGGTCGCGCACAAGCCCCTGTCCGAGGAGACGCGCGTTCGACAGCGCTACGTCGACCTCATCGTGCGCCCGGAGGCCCGCGAGATGGCGCGCATGCGCGTGCTCGCCGAGGCCAGCGTGCGCCGCAGCCTGGCCGAGCGCGGTTTCCTGGAGATCGAGACCCCGGTGCTCCAGACGCAGCAGGGTGGCGCAGCCGCGCGACCGTTCATCACGCACTCCCACGCGCTCGATCTCGACCTGTACCTGCGGATCGCTCCCGAGCTCTTCCTCAAGCGGGCTCTCGTGGGTGGACTCGAGCGGGTCTTCGAGATCAATCGCAACTTCCGCAATGAAGGCGTGGACTCGACTCACTCTCCGGAGTACGTCGCGCTGGAGTTCTACGCGGCCTACACCGACTATCGCGATGTCGCCCGAATCACGCGCGAGATCATCCAGGAGGCTGCCCTCGCGGCCACGGGAAGCATGGTGGTCACCCACGCCGACGGGAGCGTGCATGACCTGTCCGGCGAATGGCCGGAGATCGACTTCTACGGCTCGGTGTCTGCTGCCGTCGGCCGTGAGATCACGCCGGCCACATCCACCGATGAGCTTGCAGGGCTGTGCCGTGCGGCAGGCATCGAGCCGCAGGCGCACTGGGTGGCGGGCAAGTACGTCGAGGAGCTCCTCGACCACTACGTCATCCCGACGCTCGACCGGCCAACATTCGTCATGGACTACCCCGAGGACACCTCGCCTCTGACGCGCGCACATCCCGGGCGCCCCGGCGTCGTCGAGAAGTGGGACCTCTACATCGACGGCTACGAGCAGGGCACCGGCTACTCCGAGCTCGCCGACCCGGTCATCCAGCGCGAGCGCCTGGTCGCTCAGGCCGCCCTCGCCGATCGCGGCGACGATGAGGCCATGCCGCTCGATGAGGACTTCCTGCGCGCGCTCGAGATCGGCATGCCCCCTGCCGGTGGCGTCGGCGTCGGCATCGATCGCCTGCTCATGACCCTGACTGGGCTCGGCATCCGGGAGACCATCCTCTTCCCGCTCGTGAAGCCCGAGCGATGAGCGCGGTCACCCTGCGGTCCGCGCAGACGCGTGACGTGGTCGCCATCAGATCGCTGATCAGCCACTACACGAGCGATGGTCGCCTGCTCGCCAAGGCGCCCGTGACGCTCTACGAGGATGTCCAGGAATTCGTCGTGGCCGAGGTCGATGGCGCGGTGGTCGGCTGCGGAGCCCTGCACGTCATGTGGGAGGACCTCGGGGAGATCCGCACACTGGCCGTAGATCCGGACCGAGTGCACAGGGGGATCGGCGGCCGGATCCTCGATGAGCTCATCGTGCGCGCGCGCTCACTCGGCCTCGCCCGGCTCTTCTGCCTCACCTTCGAGGTCGACTTCTTCGGGAGCCGCGGATTCGCGGAGATCGACGGCAGCCCCGTCGATCACGAGGTATTCGAGCAGCTCCTGCAGAGCTACGACGAGGGCGTCGCGGAGTTCTTGGACCTCGAGCGCGTCAAGCCGAATACCCTCGGCAACCGCCGCATGCTTATGCTGCTGCGGTGAAGCGCCTCGCCAGCCTTGCCATCGCCGTCGGCGTCGCCGGCTCGCTCCTCGCCACAGCCGCCCCGGCGAGCAGCGATGCCCCGCGCAGTCCGCAGCGACCGCTCGCAGGAGTCGTGATCGCCCTCGACCCGGGACACCAGTTGGGCAACTCCAATCCTCGCTTCGCGAGCCAGATGGCTCAGACCCGCTTCAACGGGCACATCACCAAGGGGTGCAACACCACGGGCACCGCCACCAACGGTGGATACGCAGAGTCGACGTTCAACTGGCGGGTGAGCCGATACCTCGAGGCCAGACTCGTGGCCCTGGGTGCGACGGTGCGCAAGACCCGGTCCAACAACTCCTACAACGCCTGGGGCCCGTGCGTGTGGGACCGCGGCCGGTTCGGTGCGCAGGTCGGTGCCGATCTCCTGCTGTCCATCCATGCCGATGGCGCGGGCCCGAGCGCCTCCGGCTTCTACGTCATGCTGCCGGCCACGATCCCCGGGTGGACCGATGACATCGCCAAGCCCAGCGCGCGCATGGGCAAGCGCTTCATCAAGGGGATGGCCGACGCGGGCGCGCCCCGGTCCAACTACATCGGCGGTCAGACCCTGGTGACCCCGGAGATCTCCACCCTGAACTTCTCCGACGTGCCGGCGATCCTGGTCGAACTCGGCAACATGCGCAACGCTTCGGATGCCGCGCGCATGACGTCGCGCGAGGGCCAGAAGCAGTACGCCGACTGGCTCGTGGCCGGCGTCCGGGCTGCGCTGCGCCGCTAGCGCACGACGCGCAGACGCACGCGCGCCGTGGCTGATCCGCCGTCCGGCGCGGTGCCGGTGATGACGTAGGTAGTCCGCTTCGCGATCCGCGTGGGCTTGCCCAGGATCGAGCCCTGGGCGCGGGAGAACCAGATGCCATCTCGCGCGCGCTTGCGCGATGTCGGGAGCCTCGGGCTGACGGAGTACGCCACGGGAGCAGCAAGGCCGACAGAGCTCAGGCGAACGGTCCTGAAGCGCTCTCCCTTGCGCGCGGTGATCCGCTGTGTCGCGGGGAGCAGTGTCGGGCTGTCGTCCCAGGAGCCGTCCGGGCGCAGCGTCACACGCAGCGTGTGAATCGAGGTGCCCGACACCAGCGGATTGCCCCTACCGGCGTTGTCGAAGGTGTCGCTGTAGGGCATGCCGTAGGCATTGCCGATGCGCCAGATGGATTCGGCGTACGCGTTCCATCGCGGGTGCGCGGCGATGCCCGGGGACGCCGGCCACGCCGACGAGAAGGCCTTCGCCTGCCCGCGGTCCCACGATGTCGTCACCCAGCCTGCGTCACCGGGGAGCGACCCCCAGAAGCCGTATGCGAAGGAGACGATGAAGTCCCGGTAGATCGCGTTGTAGAGGTCGTTGCCCGCGGCGAGTTCGCCGCCCTGGAGGAAGGAGTTGTCCTGCATGTACACCGCACGCGACGTCACCGGTCCAGGCCGGCCCGAGGTCGGTGACGTGGCGGTGGTGATGTCGAGGCCGGCCGAGCCACCCGCGCAGCCGTCGCCGGCGGCGGAGATCGCCTCAGTCCTGCTGCGGTGTCCGTAGGACCCTCGCAGCACCGTGGGCGCGTCGGCCCGGAAGCGATCTGCCCGGTAGCAGAACCACGTCCCCGAGCCCGGGCCCGCGCCGGTGTACAGCCCCACGACCGTCATCGGCCGTCCCTGCCGCTCGATCCACGACAGGTACGACTCGGGTCCGGCTCCCAGGTCGGCGTATCCGGCGCCCTCGTTGGTGCTCGGCGACACGAATCGCAGGAAGTTCCCAGGCGTTGCCGGACCGCCGTCGCTGGTGACGACCACCCGACGATCGGTCACGTCCGCACCGGCCGCCGCCAGCGCGCGGTAGACGTCGTAGATGCCGAGGCCGGGGGCCCAGGAGACGCGGGAGCCCACGGGCCGTGGCGCTGGGCCTCGGGCGTCCACCGAGTTGTCGAACCCCGTCATGTCCATGAGCATCCCGAGCCCGGCGACCGCGGTGATGTTGGCGTAGACGCGGTTCGTCCAGCGGCCTGCGCCGCTGTCGCCAGCGCTCGCGCCGCTTCCGTGGAAGGTCAGCTCGATCACGTCGAAGCGAGTCGGCGACGTCAGGTAGGACGGAGCACGACCGTCGACGCTCGGACCGGTGTTCACCGCGCGTCCGTGGGACAGGTAGATCACGCCCGAATCGATGTTGGCGACCGAGAGCGCGTACGTGCGTGGAGATCCCGTGACGGCCGGCAGGTCCGTGAGCCGCACACCGGCGAAGGCGGGCATCGGTTCGCCGCCGGCGTACACCTCGTACCAGAAGCGATGGGGGTCGCTCCCGCCTCTGCCGGGCCAGGCGTAGTGGGGGTTGGTGCGTCCGTCGGTGTTGCACCCGTCGACGCCCGGCGGCCAGGGCGGAGAGGGTGCGGATAGTGGGCAGTTGTACGCCGCGCTCACCCACATGTCCGAGTCGGGTCGACCCGTGTCGTTGCGGATGTGGACCTCGAGTCGCCTCGGCGCCTCCACGAAGGTCACCGCGTCCGTCAGCGTCAGCGCTCCCACTCGAATGTCGCACGTGCCCTCAGGGATGATCGAAGGAGTCGTCACGAGCACCGTGCTCGCGTCGACGAAGGTGACCGCACCGGGGTCCTGCCCAGGCCCGGGAGAGGGGAACGGAATCGGGTAGACCGCTGAGGGATTGGACGCCGGGCAGTTGGCGAAGCTAACCGCGTCTTCGCGGCGGAAACCCGATCCGTCGATCCTGATCGTGGTTGCAGCGCCGGCACCGACGATGTCCGGGGTGACCTGGCCCGCGGTGCGCTCGGCCAGCGCGCTCGCTGGCTGACCGGTCACGGCCGGAAGGGCATCGACGAGCACCAGTCCCAGTGCCGTGGCGCCGATGAGCCCGGCGGCTGCCGTACGCCGAGCGATCCCCATGGCAACGAACCTCCCATTCCGGATGAGCCGTTTCCCGCCGGGCGCCTGAGGAATGCCTGGGGATGCCGGGCAGGGCCCGCAGGCCCGCTGGGGCTGACCCGACCCCCGGCCGTTCGCCGGGCGCGGAATCCGCCCGGTGGCCGGGAAGGAATCGGGCACCCCCTGTCGTTATCCCCAGGTGCCGGTCGGCAGGGCGCGAACAGGTGACCTCGCCGGGGCGGCGCTAGCATCGAACCAGCCGGGCGGCCCCTGCGTCGTACCCGGCAAGGCCCGGGCCGCAGAGGAATCCGGGCCGCAGACGAGAAGGTGGTTGACAGATGTTCGAGAGGTTTACCGACCGGGCTCGCCGGGTGGTCGTCCTGGCCCAGGAAGAAGCCCGCATGCTCAACCACAACTACATCGGCACCGAGCACATCCTGCTCGGCCTCATCCACGAGGGCGAGGGTGTCGCTGCCAAGGCGCTCGAGAGCCTGGGCATCTCCCTGGAGGCCGTGCGCTCCCAGGTCGAGGAGATCATCGGCCAGGGCCAGCAGGCCCCGAGCGGACACATCCCCTTCACTCCCCGTGCCAAGAAGGTCCTCGAGCTCTCGCTGCGCGAGGCGCTGCAGCTCGGCCACAACTACATCGGCACGGAGCACATCCTGCTCGGCCTGCTGCGCGAGGAGGAAGGCCTCGCCGCGCGGGTGCTCGAGCAGCTCGACATCACGGTGGAGGAGGTGCGCGCCCAGGTCGCGCGCATCGTCGGCCAGGGCGACGAGGTCA
>JALQSY010000071.1 GCA_023264215.1 Candidatus Nanopelagicales bacterium | reverse complement strand
TCTCCGCCCAGTCAGCCGCGTCAACTCCGCCGGCCTCCGAGCGGATCGTCACCAGCGCCTCGCGGGCGTCGTACTCACCCGAGAGCAGCGTGCGTACCTCCATCTCGGAGATGTCCTTGCGCAGTCCGTCGAGTTCACGCTCGGCCTCGGCCCACGAATCCGCGTCATCCTCGCTCTCCGCGAGCTCGACGAGCACCACGAGGTCGTCCAGCCGGCGGCGCAGACCCTCGATGCGGCGGATGTCACCTTGGACCAGGGAGAGCTGCGACGTGACCTCCTGGGCCCGTGCCTGGTCGTCCCAGAGGTCGGGCGCCGAGGCAGCGGCCTCGAGTTCGTCCGCGCGCACCTTCAGGGAGGGCACGTCGAGCACCTGCTCGATGCCGGCGAGCGTCTGCTCGAGGCCCGCGAGGGTGTCGGAGACGTCAGGGATAGCCACGACGCGCAAGCCTACGGCGTCGTACTCCTCGCGGGTGCATCAGTCTCGTGCCCTAGCGAGTCTCGAGCCACCGTTGCGCTAGGCGGTACGCAAGAAGATCCACCTGCTGGCGCGCGGCGAAGGGAAGGCCCTTGGCATCCGGGTAGTCGTACTCCAGGCTCATAATGACATCCTTCACGAGATAGAGGACGTAGTAGCCGCCGTCCTCGCTCTCGGGGTTGCGCACGGCCCCGCGGGCATCGATCCAGATCCAGATGCCCGTCCTGCCATCGACGGTCTCCCGTGTGCGGCCGTTCGACAGGAACTGCGAGTTGCGATTTCCGGTGTCCCCGGTCCAGTCCGAGCGACCCGTGCAGAGTCTCGCCTGCTGCGTGATGTAGAGCCACTCACGCAGCGCCTCCTGCGTGGTGGCGTACGGCCAGACCTTCTGTTCGATCGCGACAGGGTCAGCCACGGCATTGGTCTCGCCCAACTCCACCTGATACAGCAGGTCCGTCTCACGGCCCTGGATGTCCCTGCCGTTCTTGTCGCACAGGGCCTGATGCTGGCCGGTGTGATCCTTCATCGTGTACTCGATCCCGGGGGCCACACCGAGGGACCGTGGCACATCGGCCCTCACCAGCATGCGATCGAAGACCTTCGCCTGCTCCTCGGGCGTGGGCGTCGGGCGCGGCTTGGCCGTGGCCGCCGGGACAGCGACGACCAGGCTCATCCCGATGACCGCGGCAGCGAGGGGAGCCATCCACCGCCTCATCATGACGGCGTACCGCCCTGGATCGGGTTGGTGTTGACGATGATCGTCGAGGTGCTGAAGGCGTCGCCGCCGAAGACCTCATTCACAGCCATGACCTTCACCTCGTAGTCCTGACCTGGCGTGAGGCCGGACAGCGTGCACGTGGTGGTGGCGATGTCGCGGCAGACAGGATCGCCATCGAGAGTGACGGTGTAGACCACCGCGCCGACGTCGGGTCCACCCGGCGTCACCGAGGGCAGCCACTCGAGGGCGATGCTCGTCGGTGAGGTGACCGTGGCCTTGTCGATGATCACCGGCGGCGGCGGTCCCTCCGGCGTCGCGAACGCCGGGTAGTTCGACGTTGGGCCCCAGCCGAACTTGTTCTTCGCTGCCACCGTGAAGGAGTACGTCACGCCGTTGACGAGTCGCATCCACAAGTACTCTCCGGCGCACTCGAAATCGGGCGCCTCCTGAGTCGCCTTGACGGGGCACACGATTTCCTCCGCGAGGACACCCGCGGGTGCCCCCACCGGCGTGGCCGTGAGGCGGTAGTGGGTGGGCTCGATGCCGCCGTTGGGATCGGCGTCCTCCCACGCGAGATTGACCGTCGTGTTGCCCGTGCCGGTGATCTCGACCATCGCGGGCTTGCCGGGCAGGCCGAGCGGGTTGTGCATCGCGTTGACGGTCATGGCGCCCGGCGCGAGCCGCGTGTAGGCATTGACCGCGAACTGGTACGCCAGTCCTGGCTTCAGTCCCGTGATGCGGTAGCGGCGCACGTCTGCGCCAACGCTGATCTGCGGATACTCGGGGCGCTGATCGGGGAACCAGTAGCCCTCGTTGTTGAAGATCGAGATGGTGTAGCCGATCACCGGTTCGCCGCCGACGTGCTGGGGTGGCTCCCAGGCCAGGGTCGCGGAGGTCGACCCGGCCGAGACGATACGGAATTCCCTGGGACCGCTCGGGCGTGCATTGGGGATGCCGATCGCGGGCAGCGACTCCGGACTCGGCAAGAGGAATCCGGCAGAGTTGCGCGCCTCCACGGTCACGTCGTAGTGGTAGCCATTGATCAGGCCCTCGACCTTGCACGAGGTTGCTGTGATGCGCGTGCATGGCGCCTGTGGACCCGGCCGCGCCGAGTTCGTGATCACTCGGTAGGAGCGGATCGGGCCGCCGCCGGTGTCGAGAGGCGGATCCCAGGAGACATAGAGCGACTGCTGGTCAGGCACGACCTGGACATTGAGCGGCTCACTGGGAGCCACCACGGCCATGCGCTGCGTGGTGACCTTCTTGGACTCGCCTGACCTGGACAGCGAGCTCACGCCGAACGTGTAGGTCTGCCCGATGACCAGATTCGTGACGTTGGCGCACCATTGGACCCGGCGCTGCGGGGTTGACGCGGGACAGATCTTGACGCGCGCTGTCTCGAGGAGTTCACCATCGACGTAGACGCGGTACCCGGTGATGTCGGCGGCCTCCTTGGGAGGTGTCCAGCGCAGGCGGATGAGCGGTTGATTCGGATCGATCGGATTCTCGGCGGGAATCGCTCTCAGGGCCGTGGGCGCGGACGGAGGCGCAGCCTGCACCGGCGTCACGACGCCGAAGGTCACGAGGGAAGCGATGACGGCAATAGATCCGGCGGCACGCATGGACTTGAGCAGCGACATGATCACTCCTGGGGCATTTGTGAGACGGCGTCCCATGAGGACCCTAGCAGCGGATTCGAGTCGACAGGACGGATCGTTGAAGGCGTGCTCCGGGGCCCCTAGTCCTCGCGGTGCGCTGCCTCCGGGCCGAATGCGGGGAGGCATACGGCGACGTATTCGGCGCCCTCACTCGTGCGGTAGCGGATGCGCTCGCCCGCACGGGTGATCACCGCCTGTCCAGCCGCCACCCGTAGTTCGCCGTCGGCGGTATCGATCTCCAGCGCGCCGGACAGCACGAGGGTGTATTCGTCGAAGTCCGGTGACTGGTAGGGCTCGTCCCATCCGGCCGGGGCCCGCATATGGGCGATCGACACCGACGTCTCGCCATTGACCACGCGACCGACGTACTCATCGATCGACTTGCCGCCCGGGACCGGGACACGCACGGGCGCACTGATGATCTCGGCCACATCGTCCTCCGTGAAGTAGCTAGCCCGCCGGACGATAACTCAGCACCGCACCGGCCTCGACCTCGAGGTCATAGGCGCCTGACGGCGTCAGCCAGCCGGAGAACGGCGGCCGTACGCGATCGGTCATGGCGACCACGACGACATCGTCGCGGATGCTCACTCCGGTGAGCCTGCCCTCGCCCGGATCACGGCGGACGTGGCGTTCGACCGCGGATCGGACTCCTCCCGGGTCCAGGCGGATGCGCGCGTCGGCACCGTTCGCGTAGTAGGCCCGCAGGTCGATGGCCTGCGCACCCGCCAGTGCGGCGCCGTCGGCCTGCGACTGCAGTGCACGCTTGGCGAGGAAGACCGTCGACGCATCCACCACGACAGCCAGGGCGAGGATGCAGATGACGATGAAGCCTAGGCTGAGCACGAGGATGCTGCCCTCGTCCTGGCTGCGCGTCCTCATGGTGCATCCCGATAGTCATCGATCACGGCCACGTGGACAGCGCTGACCGGCACCGCACCGAGGGTGGAGTCGGCGAGGGAGTCGGGCATGAAGGGCAGCCGCACCCTCGTGCTGACGCTCACGGTGATCGAGCTGCCCGGGGCAAGGCAGGTCCCGGCGCAGTCGATGAGCAGCTCGTTGCCGCGCGCGGCGATTCCCTGGTCGTCGAGCGCCAGTCTGGTGGCGACACGGGCGGCCGAACGCGCCTCCGCGATGCTGTCGGCCTGTGTGAACGCACGAGCGGACTCGCGCGCGGCCTGTGTGACGGCGTACGCCGCAGACTGCACGCTCATCACCGCGATCACCGCGTAGACGATCGGCACGATGACCAGGACGACGAGGACGACGAACTCCACGACCGCAGCCCCCTCGTCGCGACGCAGCCGACGCAGGATCCGTGCCGTCACGATCGCTCCGTCATGGCGTGGCCCTCCACCGTGAGTGCCGTCGGTCCCAGAGTCCCGAGCAGGGGCAGTCGCGCGGTCACGCTGACACGTACGACGTCGACCCCATCGAGTCGGACTCGGCTGGCGGAGATGTCTTGCGCCGCATCGCCGCCCAGGGCACTCGAGAGCACCTCGCGGGTGCGCGCCTCGGCGACGCGAAGGCCCGAGCCGGCAAGGGCGCCCGCTCGTGCACCCTCGGCGGCCGCCGCAGTGAGTGTCGCGCGTACATGCAGGGCGAGCGTCACCTGCAGCACGCCGAGGGCGACGAGGAGGAGCAGAGGCGTCACCAGGGCGAACTCCACTACGGCGCTCCCGCGATCCTCGCGGAGGCGGCGTACCAGACGATCCCGCCGGTTTCGCGCGCCGAGATGACACGAAACGAGCCCTCGAGTGTCATTTCGGCGCGCGAAACCACTTCGCCGAGCGATGCGGTCGTTCACGGGCCCGAGACGCTGTTGATCGCGCGGTCGAGGACGCTCGTGAGCGCGTCATCTGCGACGAGCCAGAGAGCGGTGACAAGACCGGCCGTCATGACAGCGACGAGGACCCAGCCGGGTACGTCGCCCCGATCGCTCGTGGTGATGCGTGCGATGAGGCGGGTGAGGGTGTTGCGGATTGCCGACATGGCGTTCTCCTTGTTGTTGGTTGGTTACGAGACGGTGAGTTGAAGTCCGTGGATTCCGGGATAGAGCGCGATGATCACGACGATGGGGAGGATGAAGAACACGACCGGGATGAGCATCAGGACCTCCTTCTTGCCGGCCTGCTCCAGCAGTCGGCGTCGACCGGTCGCTCGAGCGTCCGCGGCCTGGGCGCGCAGCACCTCGGCCATCGGGGTACCGCGCTCCGTGGCGACCGCGATCCCGTCGGCGAATCGAGACGCCTCGAGGCTCGGCACCCCGTCGGCCATCTCGCGCAGGGCCGCGGGGAATGCGGCTCCACCGCGTACCCGGCGCACGGCCAGGCTGAACTCGCCCGCGAGATCCCCACGGACGGTCGTGGCGACGCGATCGAGCGCGGCCAGGGGTCCCTCTCCCGCGGCGACGGCGAAGGCCACGAGCTCGGCGACGGTGGGCAACTGCTCCGACATGCGCGCTGCTCGCCCGCGCGTCGCGCGGGCCAGCTGACGGTCGTGCAGCAGCCAGCCCACGATGGCGCCGACGACGGCGAGGGCGATCACCGCTCCCGCGGAGATCGAGCCGCTGCGCAGCGACAGCAGGATGCCCACCAGGACTCCGAACCCGACTCCCCCCGCCGACCAGACCAGGCGCTCCAGCCGGTAGGAGTCGGCGTCGCCACCGCGTCCGGCCCGCCGAAGGCGCGTCGTGAGGTCGGATCCGTCGCGACTGACGAGCCGGAGCAGGGGGAGTCCCAGCACCTGGCGCAGTGCGTCGACCGGACCTCGGTCCACGACCGGCGTGCGATGACGGCGCAGGCGGACAGCGAGCCGGGCCGGGCGATGGGCGAGCACGGCGGCAACGATCAGGGCGAGGGCACCGCCGACCATGAGGCCCAGGAGGGCACCGACGGCGCTCATGCGAGGACCCTCGGCTCGTCGGGCAGTCGGCCGATCGCGGTCATGACCTTGTACGCCACGATCGACAGCGCCGCGGAACCCAGGATGATCAGCGCACCCGTGGTGGTTGAGTACGCAGCGACCGTCTCGGGCCGAGTGCACAGCAGAAGCAGCGTGATCCACGGGGCGGCGACGGCGACGCGCGCGGCGTTCACCGTCCAGCTCTGACGGGCCTCGATCTCTCCCCGGGCTCGCGCGTCCTGGCGGAGGAAGTCGCTCAAGGTGGCGAGGACGCGCCCGAGGTCGGAGCCGCCGACCTCGCGGGCGATGCCCAGGGAGACGATCACGCGATCGGCGACCGGATCGCCGAGTCGCTCCTTGAGGTCCTCGAGTGCTAGCGCGAAGGATCCGGTGGCCCGGTAGTCGGCGGCAAAGGACCGGAAGGCAGGACGCAGAGCCTCAGGACCCCGTACACCGAGGTCGATCACTGCTTCAGGCAGCGACATCCCCGCACGCACGGCGGATGCGAGCATGTCGACGGCATCGGGCCACGCGGAGCGCAGGGCGATGCCGCGTGATCGCGCCCGCCGACGCAGTACGGCGATGGGCAGGTATCCGAAGACCACCGCCGCGAGGAGGCCGAGGATCGCGACGCCCGAGATGGCCAGGACGAGGAGCCCGGATACCACCGCGAGCGCAGCGCAGGCGCCGACGATCGCGCTCGGGCTGACCCGATCGAGTCCGGCGCGGTCGATCATGCGCCGCAGCCGCGAGGACTCGGTCTCGCGCAAGGACCGCGGCGCGATCAGGCCGAGCACCACCAGGATGGCTCCGAGCCCGAGGCCGAGGCCGATCAGCGCGCCGGTCATGCCGCGGCCCTCGCCGGTCGCAGCAGCGAGCTCACGTCGTATCCCGCGGCGGCGAATCGGTCCTCGTGCGGCGGGAAGCCGGTCCCGCGCACCAGGTGCGGGCCCTTGCGCGAGTAGATGTCGGCGATCTCCACGACGCCACCCTCGACGCGGCCCGGAAGGGCGGCGATCTCGCGCACCTGCCGGCGTCCATCGCGGGCGGTCGCCGTGTGCACGACGATGTCGACGCACCCCGCGACCGTGGGCACGACGAAGTCCGCGGAGATGTTCTGGCCGGCGAGCAGCGGCAGCGTGCACAGCTTGGTCACCGCCTCGCGTGCGGAGTTGGCGTGCAGCGTCGCGGCCGCGGGCAGGCCGCTGTTCATGGCGATGAGCAGGTCGAGGGCCTCCGCCTGGCGGACCTCGCCGACGATGAGACGCGACGGGCGCATGCGCAACGCTTCCTTGACCAGTCGGCGCAGGGGGATCTCGCCGGTGCCCTCCAGGCTGGCGTCCCGCGTTTGCATCGGCACCCAGTCCGGGTGGTGGGGCAGGTGGATCTCGAAGACCTCCTCGCAGCTCACGATCCGCTCGCTCGAGGGCACGCAGCCGAGGAGGGAATTGAGCAAGGTGGTCTTGCCGGCCTGTGTCCCACCCGCGACCACGATGTTGAGTCCGCTCACCACGCATGCCTCGAGGAAGTCGGCGGCCTCGGCTGACAGGGTGCCACCGGGCACCAGATCGTGGACGTCCACCGGCCGATGCACGAAACGCCGGATGTTGACAGCCCAGTGCGTCCGCGTGATGTCGGGAATCGCCACGTGCAGGCGACTGCCGTCGGGAAGCATCGCGTCGACGAATGGCGTGCTTAGATCGATACGGCGCCCCGACCACTGGAGCATGCGCTCCACCAGGCTGCGCACCTGCGCATCGGTGAGCACCGCGGTGGTGAGCTCGCTGCGGCCGCCCCGTGCGATGAAGACACGGCCGGGGGCGTTGATCCAGACCTCCTCGACCTCAGGGTCGTCGAAGAACCGCTGAAGCGGGCCGAAGCCCGCGACGTCATCGAGTACGCGCTGCGAGATGCCGGCCCACTCCACGCCAGATCCCCCGGTGGCCGCCGGGTCGCCGGACAGCCGCTGGGCTGCCGATCTCACGAGGTCGGCGACGGCTTCGCGGTCGCGGAGCGGATCCAGCCCGCTTCGCCGTACCGATTCGCGGACCTCGGCCTCGAGGACCTCCTGGATGTCGTCCGACATCTTGAGGAATGAAGTGACAAAATTTACAAACGGCATGAACGGGGCACGTGCGTCCTTCGCTTTCGTCCTATCAATAACTTGTTTTGTGATAACGATGGGTTGCTCAGGCGCATATTTATTATCAGCTGTTAATATGAATTTCGTCTCGCCCCGCTCAGGCAACGGGTAAATCTTCTTGTCGTGCCGATGATGGCCCACACGGATGGCGTTGTTCTGCTTACGCACATGGAACGGACTATGCGTATACATATAGTCAGCCGTGGACGGCGTCACCCAACCACCGCAACAAAGCCCAATCGCTCCGTCAGGGTAGTAACGCACCACCGCCGT
>JALQSY010000070.1 GCA_023264215.1 Candidatus Nanopelagicales bacterium | reverse complement strand
GATGCAGTTCGACGAGCACGCCGGTGTCGCCCGCGCTCTCCGCGACATCAACGCGGCGTACCGGGCGACTCCGGCGATGTGGCAGCGCGACGATGACCCGGCGGGCTTCGAATGGATCGACGCCAACGACGCGGAGTCCAACGTCTTCAGCTGGATCCGGTGGGACGAGGCAGGGCACCCGATGGTGAGCGTGTCCAACATGGCGCCGGTCCCCCGCTACGGCTACCGCCTCGGCTTGCCCGAAGGCGGCGACTGGCTGGAGATCCTCAATACCGACGCGAGCGAGTACGGCGGCAGCGGCGTGGGCAACATGGGGGCGGTCACGGTCGACGGCGACCCCTGGCACGGTCGGCCGACGAGCGCCGACATCACGCTTCCCCCGCTCGCGACGATCTGGCTCCGCCCGGCCTGACCTCCCCGGCTCCGACCGTTATCGACGTCAGCAGCCGAGTTAGCGTCGATAACCGTCGCTAGGCCGGACGCCTAGAACAGGGCCGAGGCGAGGGCGAGGCGCGCGGGCTGGACGGCTGGGTCATCGCCCGCCATCGCAAAAAGATCGAGCAGGCGTTGCCGCGCTCGCTCGCGGTCATCACCGGCCGTCGCCTTGACCTCGGCGATGAGCGCAGCGAATGCCGTCGCCCAGTCACCAGCGGCCGCCGCGAGGTCGGCATCGCGCAGTGCGCCCGACTCCTCGCCAAGTTCGAGACGCAACTGCATCTCGCACATCGCGACACCGGCCTGCGCATCGGCATCGGCCGGGGATGCGGCGAGTACGGCGCGGTAGGCCTCAGCGGCGGCAGCCCAGTCTCCCGCCTCGATCGCGTCGAACGCCGCCGCGAAGCGCGGGTCGACAGGCTCCTCTGCGGGAGCATCACCCGTGACGTCCTCAGCAGCTACTTCGCCAGAGCCAGCCACGGTCCCCGAGATGCCGTTCTCACCGGCAACGCGCAGGAGCTCATCGATGTACGCACGCACCTGGGGTTCGGGCAGCGCGCCCTGGAAGAGCGGCAGCGGTTGTCCGCCCAGCACGGCGAAGACGCTGGGAATCGACTGGACCTGGAAGGCGGCAGCGATCTGCTGCTCAGCGTCAACGTCGACCTTCGCGAGCACGAAGCGGCCGCCGTATTCGGCCGCAAGGGTCTCGAGGATGGGCGAGAGCTGCTTGCACGGTCCGCACCACGACGCCCACAGGTCGAGCACGACGGGCACGGTCTGGCTCTGGATGATCACGTCCTGCTCGAAGGTGGCGGTTGTCACGTCGATGACCACGCCGGACGGCGCGCCCGACATCGCAGTCGAGCGACGCTGCTCGGCCTCGCGTTGACTGGCGAGGGCACCGAGGTCCACGGCGCCGCGCAGGGGCATGGATGGCTGGCTCACGCGCCTATCCTTCCATCCGCCCCTGGTCCTCGATCAGGGCCTGGGCCGCCGCGAAGGCACTCAGGCGTCCTCCGGCGACCGCCTCCACCATCTCCGCGCTCAGCGATCGGGCAAGGCGGACACGCGCGAGCCCCGTCGCCAGCGCCAGGACCTCGGCGGCTGCCCGATCCCGGCGCCGCGCTTCCCAGCGGTCTCCCTCGTCGAGCCATGCCCGCCGATCGTCCAGTGCGGCCAGGAGGTCGTCGATCTCGCCGCGCGCAGCGGATGAGGTTACGACCGGTACGACCCATCCGTCCGCGGGCGCGCCCAGGCGCAGCATCTGCCGCACCTCGCGGGCCGTGGACTCCGCGCCGTCCCGGTCGGCCTTGTTGACGCACACGATGTCGGCGACCTCGAGGATCCCGGCCTTGGCCGCCTGGATCCCGTCTCCCATCCCCGGGGCAAGCAGGACAACCGTGGCATCGGCGGTCGCGGCAACGTCGACCTCGGACTGCCCGACGCCCACGGTCTCGACCAGGACGACCCCGCATCCGGCCGCTTCTAGGACGCGCACCGCCTGCGGTGTTGCCGCCGACATCCCACCCAGGTGACCGCGCGATGCCATGGAGCGAATGAACACACCCTCGTCGGTGGCGTGCTCCTGCATGCGGATGCGGTCTCCCAGCAGCGCGCCACCGGAGAACGGCGATGTCGGATCGATGGCGAGCACGCCGACCCGGGCGCCCCGCGCGCGATACGCCGCGACCAGGGTCGACGTCACGGTCGACTTGCCCACGCCGGGCGATCCGGTGAGGCCGATGACATAGGCGGCCGGACCAGAGGGAAGGGCGGCGAGGGCCTCGGCAAGCCCCTCGGCGCCGTCCTCGACCCACGAGATCAGGCGGGCGACCGCGCGGGGCTCGCCCGCGGCAGCGCGCGCCGCCAGATCCTGCGCGGCCGTCACGACGGCGGGACGCTCACGATGAGGGCATCCCCCTGGCCACCGCCGCCGCACAGCGCCGCAGCACCGAGGCCGCCGCCACGACGTCGAAGTTCGTGCGCGAGGTGCAGCACGAGTCGTGCACCGGACATGCCGATGGGATGCCCGAGCGCGATGGCGCCACCGTTGACGTTGACGATGTCCGGTGAGACATCAAGCGCACGCATCGACACGATGCCCACGGCCGCGAAGGCCTCGTTGATCTTGGTCTGCGCTTCGGCGGCCGAGTACGTCGCCTTGATGGTCTCCTTCTTGGTGCGGAAGGCATCGACCTTGGCCTGCAGCTGCTGCGAAGCGCCGATCAGCTTCTCCTCCTGCTCCTGGAGCTGGGCGAGCTGCGTCTGCAGGTCGGCGATCTGGGTCTGCAGGCCGCTCTTGCGGGTCAGCGCCTCGCGGGCGAGGTCCTCCCGGCCACCCGCCAGGGCCGCCTTGGCCTGAGCGGTGAGCTTGTCGGTCTGCTGCGCGAGGTTCTGGATCTGCAGTTCGATCCGCTTGCGGCTCGTGGCGACATCGGCCACGCCGCGGCGCACCTTCTGGAGAAGCTCGAGCTGCTTCTCGTACGAATAGTCGAGCGTCTCGCGGGGATCCTCAGCCTTGTTGAGGGCCTTATTGGCCTTCGAGGCGAAGATGAGCTTGAAGCGCTGCCACAGACCCATGGTGTCCTCCTAGCGGGCGTCCTGGCGATCTCCTTACAGACTAGGGGTCTCGCGCGAAGGTCGCGCCCCAGGCTCAGGACCGGCCTGAGGCGACCGACCCGAGGCGGCGATAGGTTGCCCCTATGTTCGGACGCAAGGAACCGCCCGCAGAGCCTCCCGCCGAGGAGGCCGCGCCCGCATCGGGCAAGGGGCGTCCGACACCGTCCCGCAAGGAGGCCGAGGCCGCGCGCAAGCAGTCCCTGCGCCTGCCCAAGGACCCCAAGGCCGCACGCCGGGCCGCTCGCGAGCGCGACCGCGAGGCCAGGGCCCAGCAGCGGGCAGCCCTCGTGGCCGGCGACGAGCGCGCGCTGCCCGCCCGGGATCAAGGCCCGGTCAAGCGCTACGTCCGGGACTTCGTCGACAGCCGCTTCACGATCGCGGAGTACTTCATCTTCGTCGCGCTCGCGGTCCTCGTCCTCGGGTTCATCCCCAACCCGGTCGTCCAGTTTGCCGTCTCGATCTCATGGATGGCGCTGATCGCGATCGTCGCGTTCGATGAGCTCTTCCTGCTGGTGCGCCTGAATTCAGCGCTGCGCAAGTACTTCCCGGACAAGGCCGAGCGCAAGGGTGCGCTGTGGTACGCCGGTCTGCGGACACTGCAGTTGCGCCGCTTCCGCCTGCCCCCGCCTCGCGTCCGCCGCGGCGCGGTGATCGAGGAACCCCGCCCCCACCGCTCCTGAGCGACGGGGCGCCCCACCTAGGCCGGAGGGTGCAGGCTCATCGGGCCGTACACCTGCCGGTCGTCCTCCCAGAGCACGACCGCGTCGACGCCGCCGTCGAGCAATTCGCGCCAGGACTCGCCCAGCCACGTCTCGGCATCGGCCTGCGAGGGGAACGGGGTGAGCACTGCCGCGGCCGGCAGGTCCGCGACGGGGCTGCCCTGGAGGTCGGTGAAGATCCATGTCCACGCCATGCCCCGACCGTACGCCGCCGCGCCGCATCGCGCGGGCCTTTGACTCAGGGGCTCCCGGCATGGTCGGATGCCCCCACAAGTGAATACGCGCCCGATGTCCAGGGAAAGCCGGTGCAAATCCGGCACTGACCCGCAACCGTGAGCCGCCGCAGCGCGGCAAGTCGGAGCACCTGGCGGGCGCGAGCGCCTCGCGAGATGGCAACCGCCGGATCGCGCCCGTCGAGGTCTACGGGATGTGGCGGCACAGGCGGGCTCAGCCCGCCCGGTGACCGACCGCATCAAGTGGGTCGCTCACCCTGGAGTGCACATGCACGCAATCGCCGGCATCGCCGGTCGCCCGACGCTCGCGCGTCGACTTCTCGTCATCGTCTCTGCCGTCGCCATGGCTGTCGGCATGACGTCCTTGCCCGCGCAGGGCGCCGAGCCGGACAATCGCGGACTCTTCGGCAGTCAGGATCCGACGTACGACGGTGTCTACCGCCAGTCGTACGCCCTCATGGGCCTGGCCTCCATCGACGCGCGCGCACCGCGCATCACCATCGAATGGCTGCTGAGCCAGCAGTGCGCCGACGGCTCCTTCGTCGCCTACCGCGCCGATCTCGATGTGCCCTGCCCCGAGCCTGACCCTGCGGCGTACACCGGCCCGGACACCAACAGCACCTCGCTCGCCGCGCTTGCGCTGCTCGAGCATGGCGAGACCCGAGCCGCACGACGCGCGATCGACTGGCTCAAGCGGATCCAGCTCCCCGGTGGCGGCTGGGGCTACGTCGAGGGCAGCCCCGCGGATTCGAACTCCACCGCGCTCTCACTCGCGGCGATCGAGTCCGTGCCGGGCACGCAGGCCGAGCAGCGCGCCGCCACGCGCTGGCTCGCGCGCCAGATCGCACCATGCTCGGCCCCCGTCGGCGAGCGCTTCGGCATCCGCTACCAGCCTGGCTCGCTGCCGGATGGCATCGCCTCTTCCCAGGGACTGCTCGCGCTCGCCGATGCCTTCCCCGTGCGCGAATTGCGCCAGCGCAAGGCACTCCCCCAGGTCACCTGCGACGCCAAGGGCAAGCCGACCAACCCGACTGCGGCTGTCGCGCGCTGGATCGGCTCGACCATCAACGCAAACAGCGGGTCTATCCCTGACCCCTTCACCCCCGGTACATCGGACTGGAACTCCACAGCACTCGGCATCGTCGGCATGGTGGCCTCGCGCACGTCGGGTCTGGCCACGCAGCGCGCGCTGACATCGCTGCAGGCGAACGCCGAGGCCTATGTCAACGCCGGGACCGGCGATCGTCCGGCTGCACTCGGGACGCTGCTCCTGGTCACCACCGCGACCGGCACTGATGCGACGGACTTCGGTGGCATCGATCTCGCGATGCGCCTGCTGGACACGATCCAGGAGTAGGGGACACATGCGGGTCGGGCGCAAGGCGATCGCGGTGGCAAGCGCTGCCACGATCGCCTTCGCCCTGCCCGCAACCATCGCTCCAGCGCTCAGTCAGGCGGCCGCGTACCGCTACTGGTCCTACTGGCTCGGCACGGACTCAGGCTGGTCCTTCGCCAACGTCGGTCCGGCGTTCCGCGTGCCAGCCGACGGCACCCTCGAGGGCTGGCGCTTCTCGGTCAGCGGCGTCGAGGGCAATCACGCCCCGTCGTTCGCCGCAGACTTCGAGGCGGTCTGCGCCGGCACTCCCGCAGTCGAGCAGCGCAAGCGCGTCGCCGTCGTCGTCGATCCGGGCGCTGCCGCGGACGCACCCGAGGGCGAGCAGCCACCGGGAGCCTGGGCGCTGTGCGTCGTCGCGGAGGAACGGGCAACGGGGTACGACGTACTCCGAGCGGCGGCGACCGTGCGCGCCGAGCGCGGACTCATCTGCGCCATCGGCGGCTACCCCGCGCGAGGGTTCGCCGACGTCGTCGCCGACCCCGAGCCCACACCGACGCCGAAGCCGACCAAGACTCCGAAGCCCACCGCCTCGCCCAAGCCCACGGCTTCTCCGAAGCCGACCACGACGCAGCCTGACTCCACGCCGTCGCCGTCCACGCCGTCAACGCCCGCGGAATCGCCATCGTCGAGCGCCGCGGCATCGGCATCGGCCGCTGCCTCAGCCGATGTCGAGCGGACCGCTGAATCCGTTCCCGCACCGTCGACGTCGACCACCGAGCCCACGCCGTCGTCCGCCTCGACCGAGGTCTCACCCTCCCCGGAGCCGACGTACTCGCTGCTCACCGCACCTCTCGAGGCTCCGCCCTCCGATAGCGGCGGCGCCGGTGGCGCACTCATCGCCGGCGTCGCTGTCGTGGGGATCGCCGGGCTCGGCGGAGCCGCGATCCTGCGGATGCGGAGGTCGTCGTGACGGCCATCGACCTGACGCGGGCGACCGACGCCCCTCCTGCGCGACCGCGACGTGCGCGCGTGCCACGGCTGCTGCACCCCGGCGCCTGGTGGCTGTGGGCCGCGGGCCTCGCCGTCGCCGCCTCGCGCACCACCAATCCGCTGCTCCTGCTGCTCATCGTCGCCGTCGCGGCCTATGTGGTGGCGGCGCGACGCAGCCCCTCGCCGTGGTCGCGATCCTTCAGCGTGTTCCTCAAGCTCGGCCTGGTCATCATCGCGATCCGGGTCGTGTTCCAAGCGATCGTCGCCGCCCCGATCGGCACGACGGTGGTCTTCACGCTCCCGGCGCTCACGCTGCCCGAGATCTTCGCCGGGGTGCGCCTGGGTGGACCGATCACCCTGGAGTCACTGGTGGCCGCGCTGTATGACGGCATGCGACTTGCCACGATCATCATCTGCATAGGCGCTGCCAACTCGCTCGCATCACCGGCCCGTCTGCTCAAGGCCGTACCGGCGGCGCTGTATGAGTTCGGTCTCTCCGTCGTCATCGCGGTGACCTTCGCACCCCAACTCGTGGCCGACCTCGATCGGATCCGCACTGCCCGCCGACTGCGCGGACGCACCATCGGCGGCGTACGCGGCACCGCGGCGGTCGCACTCCCCGTACTCGAGGGAGCGCTCGAGCGCTCCGTCACGCTCGCAGCGGCGATGGACTCCCGCGGCTACGGCCGCCAGGCGCACCGCTCGACATCCATGCGCCGCGCGACCGGTGCCGCGCTGCTCGGCGCCCTCGTCCTGGCGATCATCGGGGCCTACGCGCTCCTCGATGCCTCGGCGCCCGCCGCGCTCGGCCTGCCCATGCTCGGTCTGGCGATAGCCCTCGCTGCGGTGGGCTTCACCCTCGCCGGGCGCCGGTCCGCGCGCACGCGCTACCGACCCGACCCGTGGGGCTGGCCCGAGTGGGGCGTGACCGCGTGCGCGGTGATCACCGGCGCAACCCTGGTGGCGCTGAGCATCGCCGGGGTCGCGGGGCTCATCGCGCCGGTCGATCCCCTCGCCTGGCCCGCCGTACCGGCGCTCGCCGTGGCTGGCATCCTCATCAGCGTGCTGCCGGCGTACATCGCACCGCCACCACCGGGACGCGCGCGATGAGTCCGGTCATCGAGTTCGACGACGTCACGATCACCTACTCTGGCGCCGCGCAGCCGACCCTGGTCCATGTCGACCTGGTCATCGACGAGGGCGAGCTGGTGCTCGTCGTCGGCGAGACGGGCAGCGGCAAGTCGACGCTGCTTCGCGCGATCAACGGCCTCGTGCCGCACTTCACCGGCGGCACGGTGCACGGGCGCGTGCGCGTGGCCGGCCGGGACACCTCGACCCATCACCCGCGGGACCTTGCCGATGTCGTCGGCGTCGTGCCGCAGGACCCCATGTCGTCCTTCGTCACCGACACTGTCGAGGAGGAGCTGGCCTACGGCATGGAGTGCCTGGGCATCCCCGCCTCGACGATGCGCCGTCGCGTCGAGGAGACCCTCGACCTGCTCGGGCTCGCCGACGTGCGCGATCGCGCCCTGCTGAGCCTGTCCGGCGGCCAGCGCCAGCGCGTGGCGATCGGCGCGGTGCTCACCTCTCACCCGCGCGTCCTGGTGCTCGACGAACCCACGAGCGCACTCGATCCGGGGGCAGCCGAGGAGGTGCTCGCGACGCTGCAGCGCCTGGTCCACGATCTCGGCATCACGGTCGTGCTCGCCGAGCACCGTCTCGAGCGCGTCCTGGAGTACGCCGACCGCGTCGTCTACGTGCCCGGCGGCGCTCAGCCGGTGATCGTGGGCGACCCACGCGAGGTGATGGCCACGTCCGCCGTTGCGCCGCCTGTGGTCCGCCTCGGGCGTCTGGTGCAGTGGAGTCCACTGCCGCTCTCGGTGC